>JBBQGO010000373.1:0-3122 GCA_038323125.1 Pyrinomonadales bacterium | reverse complement strand
CACACTAATCATCTTCGCTCACAGGGAATGTCACGATATGACGCTATCATCCGGGCGAACCGCGATCGCCTGCGGCCTATCCTGATGACAACGATCGCGCTGGTCGCGGGCATGATGCCGCTCGTTGTTTCGTCGGGTGCGGGCTCGGGTACAAATCGCTCGATCGGTGTGCTCGTTGTCGGCGGCCAAACACTCTGCCTTTTGTTAACTCTCTTGGCGGTGCCCGTATTTTATTCTTTGTTTGACGACGTGGCAGAGGTAAGGGTCTTTAGATACGTAAACCGCTCGGCGACGTGGCTATTTGGCGGTATCAAACGCCGGTTTACCACTGCGGCGGCGTCGGTCATCAATAAACAATAGCTGGCCCACGACAAATCATATATGCATCGGCATCCAACGATCTATCTCTTACTTCTGCTCATCCTGACGCCTGCGGCCCTGCGCGCTCAGGATGGTACGCCGACGCCCACGCCTGTTCCAACCCCGGCAGGCAGTCCGGCGATCGAGGATCCCGCCGGTATCCCGCCGATCGCGCCTGATTACCGTTCCGATCAGCGAAATCTTCCCGATCTCGGCAGGGTAGGCATCGACATGACGCGGCAGAGGACCTTGACGATGCGTGAGGCTCTAGAGCTTGCGCTTGAAAACAACAGGGATATAGAGATCACGCGCAAAACCGCGACGATAGCCGAGTTTGATCTGCGGGCCGCCCGGGGGTTCTACCAACCCAGGCTCGTCGGACAGAGCTTTTATGATCGTTCGACGGTGCCGAATGTAAGCATCTTTAGCAACAATCGGACCACGACGCAGAGTTCGTTTGTCGGCAATGCGTCTATTCAAGCCTTTGTGCCGCGACACGGTACTGTTTTCTCGGGGTCGTTCAATAACCAGAGCTTGTCGACCAACAACCCGATATCGATCCTGAGCCCGCAATTGAATTCGAGCCTTGGGTTTTCTCTGACACAACCATTGTTCCGCGGACGCAGGTTCGACTTGCCGCGACGTACGATCGAAATAGCGAAAAGAAATATCGCTCTGACGGATACTCAGTTTCAACAGCGGTCAATTGAGACCGTCGCTGCAGTTCAGCGGGCGTATTGGGACCTGACCTACGCCTTGCGCAACCTTCAGGTCCAGCGTGATAGTGTACGCGACGCCAAGTCGCAACTGGAGCACAACCGACGTCTTGTGAACGAGGGCCAACTCGCACCGATCGATATCGTCGCGGCGGAAACCCAGGTGGCGATATTTGAACAAGCGGTCTTTGATGCTCTGAACGGTGTCGGCCAGGCAGAGAACGTGCTCAAAAGCCTGATCTCACCGAACCGCGGCGCACGGCTGTGGGACGAGGCCATAGTTCCGGTCGAGTCGGTCGAGACGACAGTGCCGAATACGACACTGGCCGAGGCGATGGAACTTGCTTTAGACAATCGTCCCGAGCTTGAGATCAATAACGCACAGCGTGACATCAATGCCATCGACCAAAAGCTATATCGCGATCAGAAAAAGCCGCAGATCGACCTCGTGGCCAGTTACAACACGTCAGGCATAGGCGGCAGCCAAAACCCCGCCTTTAGTCCCACCTTTGGGCCGTGTGCGGCAGTACCACCCGACCCCGAGGCATGTGCCCAACAGCAGGCAATGCAGCAGGCCAACCTCGCGGCGTTGACGGGCAATCCGTTTAGCGGCATCTTTGCGAATCGCTATCCGACCGTAAGAGTGGGTGTAAATTTCAACATTCCACTATTTGGCGATAAGACCGCTGACGCGCAGCTCGGGCGCTCATTGGCCGAGGCCGAGCGGCTGGGAACACAGCGTGAACAGATCGAGCAGGGGATCCAGGTCGAGGTACGCAACGCCCTACAGGGAATCAGAACGTCCGAGGCTCGACTGCGTTCCGCCGCCATAGCACGCGAGAACATGGCCAGGCAGTACGAATCCGAACAGCGAAAGCTTGATGAAGGCCAGTCCGACATATATCGTGTGCTGGAGCGCCAAACCGCGTTGGCAGCGGCGCGAAGCAACGAACTGAGGGCCCGCACTGAGCTGAATAAGGCGATAGCCGAGCTGGACCGGGCGACCGGCCGCACGCTGCTGGCAAACGATATCGAAGCAAAATTGCCAAGATGAAAGCGGTCTACATAACTGAGTTCAGCAGTGACCTCCGCCTGGAACTGCGCGAGGTCGACGAACCCGATCCACCGGGTGATGACGAGGTGATCGTCCGCGTTCGTGCTGCCGGCGTCAATCGCGCGGACCTGCTGCAGGCACGCGGACTCTATCCGCCGCCTGAAGGGTATTCTCCAAATATTCCGGGACTCGAGTTTGCGGGTGAGATCGAAGAGCTGGGAAGCCATGCACGGGAGTGGGCTGTCGGCGACCGGGTCTTTGGGATCACGAGCGGTGAAGCTCAGGCCGAGAGGCTCAAGGTTGATCAAAGCCTGCTGATGGCGATCCCGGGAGATTTAACATTCACAGAAGCCGCTGCTGTGCCTGAGGCATTCATCGCTGCTCATGACGCGCTTGTGGCGCTCGCGGGCCTGATGGCGGGTGAAACAGTGGTCATTCATGCTGTCGGTTCGGGTGTCGGCCTTGCGGCCCTGCAGATAGCAAAATCGATGGGTGCGTATGTCATCGGCACCTCGCGGACGGCGGAGAAGCTTGCGAAATGCACCGAATTCGGTCTCGACGTCCCGGTCTATACCGGCGACGAGGTTGATTTCGCCACTGAAGTAATGGAGAGCACCGATGGCCGGGGGGCCGATGTCGTGCTCGATCTCGTGGGCGCTGCTTACTTCGAGCAGAACCTGAAATCACTTGCCTATGAGGGCCGGTTGGTACTTGTGGGGCTAACGTCCGGCGCTGTTGCGAGTTTCGATCTTGGCGTCGCCTTGCGAAAGCGTTTAAGTATAACCGGCACCGTGCTTCGTTCCCGTTCGACAGCCGAAAAGGCTGAGGCGACGCGAATTTTCGAGGGCGAAGTATTGCCGCTTTTTGCGGAGGGCAAGATCAGGCCGAATCTAGACCGCGTTTTTGACGCGGCTGACGTCATAGCGGCCTATAAATATATTGGATCGAATGAGAGTCTTGGAAAGGTGGTATTGAAGTTCTAACTGCCGATG
>JBBQGO010000372.1:0-3126 GCA_038323125.1 Pyrinomonadales bacterium | reverse complement strand
TGCCGGCGATCTTAGCAAATACTCTGTCTCATCACGCTCGCTAACGACGATCTCAATTTCCTTATCCTTAAAGACTGCTTTAATGCTCTCCAACAGGCCTTCATCGATATCATTCGCGTTTATCTGATATATAGTTTGCATAATGGTTTCATTATACTCGCTCTTATTCACTAACGTTATAATAACCACGCGCTGCATTGCGACGGATCTGGCCTAGTTCGCTGATCATGCGACGAGTATCGCGGACGACGCTGACTTTTGACCCTTCGACGTCGTTCCAACGGACGGGAATTTCTTTCAACTTCAATCCATTGTGTTGCGCGACGAATAGGAACTCGACATCGAAGCCAAACCTGTCGATCTTCATTACATCCAATAGCGGGCGAAACTTTGGCATTGCGAAGGCTTTGAAACCGCATTGCGTGTCGCTGAACGGCAGGCCGGACATCGTTCTGATTATCAGATTCATTACTTTGCCGCCCTGTTCGCGCCTCCACGGTTGGTGGGTACCGATAAGAGTTCGATCGAGTGCCCGAGAGCCGAACGCAACGTCGCAATCGCCGTTTCGTATAGGTTCGACCAACTTTGACAACTCTTCGATGGGAGTCGAGAGGTCAGCATCAGTGAAAAAGGCAATATCAGCGTTAGCTGCGAGCAAGCCCGTCCTGACAGCGAAACCTTTGCCACGGTTCTGCTCGTAGCGAATGACCTTGGAATCGACGGACGGTTCTGCTTCGAAAGAGCGTTCAGCGACCTTTGCGGTATCGTCGGACGAACCGTCATCGACGACGATGACCTCGGCATTTACGGCGTTTTCCGTAACATATTGGAGGATCTTGGCCAACGGGCCGGCCAGGCGTACGCTTTCGTTGTATGCGGGAATGACGATGGAGACTTCAGGTTTCATTTTGACAAAAAGGTAATGGTAGTTTTTTGCCGGCAAAAAGTAAATTTACCGATGTTACATACGACAGTGGACCGGCCAGCGGCCTTTTGGCGCCTGGCTCTATGATATATTGATAGCTGTGCTGCACGGGTGTTTATGAACAGACGTTTTATATTGTTTTCAGTCGTTTTGGTGTTGATCGGAACCGTCGCCGGCGGGCTTTTCGGCAGGCTGCCGGCGCGATCCTCCGAAGACGGCGAAATGACTCCGGCCCGCCTGTTGGCGGACTACCGCGAGGCCCTGCAGGTAATCGAGGCGGGCTATATTGGCCCCGTTGATCACGAAAAAGCAGGCGACAGTGCGATGCAGAGCATGCTGTGGACGCTAGATCCGCACTCTGCATTTTTCACGCGTGACGAGTTTCGCAAGCTTGATGAGGAACAGTCATCGCAGTTTTACGGCATAGGCGTCTCGATTCGCCAACACCGTGACGGTGTGTATGTGCAGTCGATCATACCCAACACACCGGCCGACAAGGCGGGCCTTCGTTACGGCGACCGTTTCATGACCGTTGAGGGTAAGGACGCAAAACAGTGGACGAGCAGCGAGGTTTCGAAAAATGTCCGCGGCGAACGCGGCACTCCGGTCAAGATCGAGATCGAGCGCGTCGGCTCACAGTATCCGCTCGCCTTTGAGATCGTTCGCGGAGGCGTGCCGCTGCCATCGATCCGGAACTTCTTTATGCTGCCGAATGCGATCGGCTACGTGGGCCTGACCGGCGGATTTCAACAGACGACCGGTGAAGAGCTTTCCATCGCGATCGCCGATCTCAAGAAACGCGGGATGAAGAGCCTGATCCTCGATCTGCGGGGTAATCCTGGGGGTATTTTGGAACAGGCCATAGCGGTTACCAGCAAGTTCATCCCTGCGGGGCAGACGGTCGTGTCGGTCAAGGGCGCCGGTACGGCGGCCCCGAGAGAGTTGCGTGCGGTCGGCGGCAATGACGACAACTTTCCGCTTATCGTGATGATAAACGGAGGCTCAGCATCGGCCTCGGAGATCGTTGCCGGTGCCGTCCAGGATTATGCCCGTGGCCTCGTTGTCGGTAACGAAAGCTTTGGAAAGGGCCTTGTCCAGCGTGTTTTTCGTCTGCCTTTCGGTACAGGTTTAACCCTAACCACCGCCCGGTATTACACTCCTTTTGGCCGTTCATTGCAGCGTGACTATTCGAGCGGATCGATCTATGACTATTACTCGCATGGGGACCCGACCGACCCGTCCAGCGGCGATGTCAAACCCAAGCCCGCTGGCATCCCCGTAACGACGACAAACGGGCGCGTGCTCTTTGGCGGCCGGGGTATAGAACCGGATGTGGTCGTTCCCGCGATAGAACCTAACCCGGTTCGAGCGCGCATCAATGAGGCGGCGTTCTTTTTTATCCGCCAGCTCGTAGCCGGCAAGGTCGCGGGCCTCGAGAACTTCAGGGTCGATAAGCAAAGTTTCAAGCAGACGCTGCAGCCGAACGAATTTGGTATCAACGACAAGGTCTATGAGGCGTTTCGTTCGTATGCGGCCGCGGATAAAAGGCTCGGCCTCTCTGCTGAAAATATAACGAGCCAGGCTGTTCACGCCCGTATGCGATTGCGTGAAGAACTGGCGACGGCGAACTACTCTACAGAAGCCGGAATACAGGTCTTGCTTGAGTCCGACCCGCAGATCCTCAAGGCCATTGAGGCGATGCCTCAGGCGGGGGCCATGATCGCCTCGCTTGCGACAAACCGGGCCTGGAAGTAACGGCCCGTCCCCTCGAATTTCTACTCACACCGCGTAAAACGATCCATTTTTCGCATTTGCCCGTGCGTAAAGTAAAATAGAGCTTTATGCTCGGGCAGTATTTTTATGTATAAACAGATCGGTATCTTGACCGGCGGCGGCGACGCCCCCGGATTGAACGCCGCAATAAGAGCGGTCGTACGAACGGCGATCGGCGAATATGGAATGAGCTGTGTGGGGATCGAGGACAGCTTTGAAGGCATCCTTGGTGAGACCCACACGCTAAAGCTGACGACCAAGACCGTAAGCGGCATTTTGCCGCGCGGCGGCACTATTCTGGGCACGCGGAACAAAGGCAGCTTTGTCCAAATGGTGGACGGCAAGCCCAATTTTCCCGAAATGCCGATCGGCGAAGCGTTGGCAAATCTCGATATCCTGGGCATCGAGGCCCTGATCGTACTTGGCGG
>JBBQGO010000371.1:0-3147 GCA_038323125.1 Pyrinomonadales bacterium | reverse complement strand
GACTGGTGTGCAAAATTAAAGGTGCTACGATTCGGCCGCAGTGTCAACCCGGCCGCGTCATCCCGCGATATCTACGGAGGGCATCGTTATGGTAAATTTCGTCCCCGAGGGTGTATTGGCCGACGCCTCGATCCGGCCGCCATGGGCTGTGATGATGCCGTAACAGACAGCGAGGCCAAGGCCGGTGCCCCGTCCCGCGGTCTTGGTTGTAAAGAAAGGATCAAAGATCAGCGGCAGGTCCGCTGCCGCGACACCGGTCCCGCTGTCGGCGATCTCGATCACTACCTCGTTATCGCGCACGGCTGTTCCGATCCAGAGCGAGCCGTCAGCCGCCATCGCATCGCGGGCATTTAGCAATAGATTGAGGACTACCTGCTGCAGCTGGTCCTCATCGGCGTTGACCGGCGGTAGGTCTTCGGCAAGCTCGGTCACGATATCCATTTCCTGAAATGCCTTATCAAAGCTCGCCAGCCGCAATGCCGTGAGCACGATCTCGTTTATGTCGCCATTACTTTTTGCCGTGGGCCTCGCCCGGGCAAAATTGGTCATATCTCTGGTGACCTGGGTGATCCGTTGGATTTGGTCCGAGATCATATTCAGGCGTTCGCGTGTTTCGGCGGAGTGCCCCTCCTGTGACCGCATCATCTGGACCAGTGACGAGATCGACGCCAGGGGATTATTTACCTCGTGAGCAACACCGGCGGCCAGAGTGCCCATCGCCGCCAGCTTTTCCGCGCGGATCAGTTGTTCGTTCAGCCGCTGCAATTCCGTTATGTCTGACGCCATCTTACGGCTCATCTCGTTAAACGATGAGGCGAGCAGGCCGATCTCGTCGTTGCTCTTGCGGAGATCGACCTCGATCCCGTAACCGCCCTTGGCAACCTTGACGGCAGCAAGCGTGATCCGCTGGAGCGGACGCGAGATCGTACGAAGAACCAGCAGAAGCAGCAGCAGATTGGGCACAAGTGCCGAGATAACACTAAATACCAGATAGCGGCGCCACGCCTCATAATCCATGCCGTTGCGGAACGCCCACCACGCGATCGGTATCTGAAAAAGCGCGAAGCTCACAATCGCAACCGACGCGATTATCAGGGCGACCTTGTAAGTTATCGGGAAAAGACGAAACTGATCGAGCGCGGTTTGCAGAGAGAACAGCTTGAAATTGAAGATAGCGTAGGCGTATATCAATACACCGGGTAACACAAATATTGCGCTGAGCGGCAGAAGGTCAAAGTAGCCGAAATAGGGCAGTGCGATGTTGGCGAGGGTTTTAAGAATACCTGTGATCGCCAATCCCCAAATGATCGCACCGACCTGCTGGCCCTGCTGCGTGCCTTTTGTATTCCAGTATTTTCCTAAGAGAACAGCCGAACCGTAGAAGAAGACCGCGTATACATAAACCACAAAGGCATATGCAAGCGGTGTCAGGTCGATCACAAACCGGCCGCTCTCAAAACCAGCCTTGTTCCAAAGCAGGCCGAACAGAGCCGCGGGGATCAAGACGAGGCCCGGAGCGAAAAGAATGGCGGCACGTCGACGCGGCGTGAGCGCGTTTTCGGGGAATACCCACGCGAAAACGACCATTGCGTATTGCATTAGCAATGCCGTCGTAAAGCTCGCCGAGGCCCACCAGCCCGCCGCCGTATCGCGCGGATAGAAGTTCCAGAAGATCAGGTCCTTAATGGTCCAGATAGCGAGAAAGGCAATGAAAGCTGCAAACGTCTGATTGGCCCGCTTTCGCGGGTCGGCGACAAAGACGTAAAAGCCAAGCGCGACGAGAAGGAATAATGCGAAGAGATGAAGGACGACCAGCACTGCGTAGATATTAAAGCCATCCACGGCGATAACAAAATGATCGCACGATCAGGGCCATTCGATCGGCGCTTATCTCGACGCTGATCCCAGAATGAACGCACTGATCGTAAATGTGACGCCTGCTGCGATGGGAAGGAAATGCCGGAGTTCGATCTCGCCGGCTATGCTCAGCAATCTGTAAAGCGGCGCGAACACCGAGAGGGCGACCGCACCCACCACGCCGCCGATGACCGCGCCAAAAAGGGCACCGATCACAAAGATAAAGATCCCGCCTGCGGCCCCGCAGACCGCTCCCCATGCGAAGCCGAGCAACGGCACAATAGGGATCGCAAACGAGTAGGTCCGCTGTTGGATCTTTGCCATCAATGTGCCAACCTTTTTGCCGGTCAAGTATCCGGTCACCGTTGTGACCATTGTTACCCAACAAAGTAGTGCAATCAGCCACGCTTCGATATGTCTCGTTCCGTTCGATAACGGTAGCAAGAGAAAGACAGACGCGGGTGGTACAGATCCGAGCAATAACCCCAAAAAGGCGAACGCTTTGCGTCTATCCAGCGGCCTTCGCATTGCCGAATGTTCCAATTCTACCTGCCGTGTCGGGTACAGGGCCCGGGACCGGGCGATCAGGGCGTTTGCTTCGAGCAGGACATTAAGCCTATCGTCGTTGTTGAAGTCGCACAGGGAATTTAACTGATGTTCGATGTTGAGGGGGTCCGTGATCTCCATAATTCATCCTCGGGTTCAACTTCTGATGTTATAGGCGCGGGGCATCTGACAATTGCGAGGGCCGCAAAGTCCTCGACAGCAGCACGATCACCCAGTTCGTCGGCCAGGCCGCGCGCGAGGGCAACGACGTCCGAAAAGTTCGGCGAACTGCCCGCTGCCTGCGATATCAGATCGACAAACTCATTACGGGCGAGTACCTTGTGAAACTCGAGCTTTTCGCGATTTCGGCGAGCCATGCATTTTGCCCCGGCGCCCTTATGATCGTGTCCGGATATCTCAATAAGCCCGACCCCGATCGATGATCCTTCATTGTCGGCAGCCGCCACAACGAGCCCCGTGTACCGGTAATAAACGTCACGAAATTCAAAAAGGGCGGCCGCGGGCAAGTTTGCGAAAGCAATACGTTCAATATCTGAGCGAGCCTGTTCGATCCGGTATGCCGGCAACTTTCCGTCCTTCCGGTGATCGAATCGATTCCAAAGGAGAACAATACCCGTGACTGGCCAAAATATGAACGACGAAATAGCGAAGGCCCAGCTCAACGGGGAGCCGGAATAGTCTCTCCGGGTCAATTGATAAACCCCAAAGGGAGAGCCGCAGGCA
>JBBQGO010000370.1:0-3150 GCA_038323125.1 Pyrinomonadales bacterium | reverse complement strand
TTTGTCCTCATTGCGCTCGCGACCTCCGGCCGAAGAAAGGCGTCGGATTGAACCCGCGTCGATGTTGAGAGTGAAAAAGGCCAAATTGAGAACTGTCGGCGAATGCGTCATTATGTAATCGAACCAACCTTTTCTATGCGGACGATAACGCATAGTAGACATAGGCGAAGGATGAAAGCACTCATCACCAATTGCAGAAGACGCGTTCGATGGTTGTCGGTCGATGCCCGGCGATTCGACCCTCTGACCGTCGGCCGTGGGCCGCTTCGGGCAACGTTCTCGTTCTTAACTTCGGCTGGTGCCTCGTTTCAAACGGGCATACTCGCGGTGCTCCTATTCTTTTCCGCCTTGTCGTTTACCTCGGTTTCTGCCCAGATATTACCTATTGGCCCCGAGCAACCGACCCCGGCCCCGGAATCCGGCACAAAGCCCGAAGCGCCGCGAAAAGTCGAGGTCACGACAGTAGTCGCGGACGACGAGATCAGGCAGCGGATAGAGGAGATATTGCAGGCGACGGGATGGTTTAGCGAACTGCGGGTGACCGTTAATGGCGGAATAGTCATCCTTGCCGGAACGGCGGATACCGACGAATCGAAAGAGTGGGCGGGCGGCCTGGCAAGGAATACCGAGGGCGTCGTTGTGGTCATCAATCAGATGGAGGTGGCTGCGGCCGACATCTGGGATTTCGAGCCCGCCTTCGAGGTGCTGAACGATCTGGCCCGCGGTTTCATCAGGTGGATCCCTCTGATCGTCGTTGCGTTAGTGTTGCTCCTCATTTTCTGGATGCTCGCTAAGCTAACGGTGTTCGGACTTCGCCGCGGCCGTCTGATCCGATCGCAGAGCCATCTTCTGCGCGAAGTAGCCGCGCGTGCCGGCGGATTGCTCGTAATGCTCGCGGGGGTCTACCTTGTGCTCCGGATCGCCGGGCTTACGCAGGCCGCGTTTACCGTTGTCGGCGGTACAGGTCTGTTGGGCCTCGTTCTCGGTATCGCGTTTCGTGACATTACTGAAAATTTCCTGGCCAGCATCTTTTTGAGCTTGCAGCAGCCTTTTCGCGAGGGCGATCTGATCGAGGTAGAGGGCGTATTGGGTTTCGTTCAGCGGTTGACATCGCGAACAACGGTATTGATGACGCTCGAAGGCAATCAGGTCCAGATCCCAAATTCGACCATCTTCAAGAGTACGCTCCGCAATTTCACCAGCAGTCCCAATCGCCGTGATGATTTCATCGTCGGCATCGGTTACGACGACCCCATTCCTTCTGCCCAAGATGTCGCACTGAAGGTGCTGGCAGAACATCCCGCGGTGTTGGCGGATCCCGAACCGTTAGTGCTTGTGGAGGACCTCGGGCCGTCCACGGTAAACCTACGGGTATATTTCTGGTTTGATGGCGGAAAACACGGCTTTTTGAAAGTTCGGTCCTCGGTCATTCGGCTGGTAAAACGCGCGCTGCAGGATGCCGGCATTTCAATGCCCGACGAAGCCCGCGAAGTTACTTTCCCGGACGGCGTGCCCGTTCGCATGATCGACAGCGAGCAAGAGGCGCGTTCCGCCAAAGCAGCTGAGCCGAAACCACCCGCCGAGCCCGAAGCCATCTCAACGAAAGCCGAAGCGGGCCTGGAAAGCGAAGCCGAGGAAATTAAAGAGCAGGCCCGGCAATCCTGGACACCCGGCGAGAACCTCCTGACCCCGCCGCCCGAGTAAAACAACGGCATCTTCCAATAGTGAACACATGGAACATTTAACGCCGATAATCGAAACTACAGGAAAGATCATCGATGCGATCGGTGTGCTTGTCATTGTGCTCGGCTTAGCTGTAGCCGTGATCCGCTTCTTCGCAAACATACGCAAAGGGCCGGATCCGTATCGTAAATTCCGTCAAGATCTCGGGCGGGGCATTCTGCTTGGGCTTGAGTTCCTAGTCGCCGCGGACATTATCCGGACAGTCGCAGTCGTCCCAACTCTGAGAAGCGTTATGGTTTTAGGCCTGATAGTGCTCATTCGTACATTTCTGAGCATGGCCTTAGAAGTGGAGCTTCAGGGAAGGTGGCCGTGGCAGGGTAAAGGCGGTCGGACGGCAGACGAGCCGGCTGCTACATCGAGTGCCTAACGTGACGCGCCATTCGGCCGACGCAACCGCCTTTTCCCGCGTCTCAAGACTACACACGCCCTGCACGGACCTGCCTGGCTGTCTCCTCCGAATAGGTGTACACCGCGTTTGTTCGCTCGTATACAGTGGCAAGAACCGAAAGCAGTTAAACTTTAGAATATTTGGCGCGAGATGACGAAGCCGATAAGAAGAACTGCAGCTTGTCTATTGCTCCGTCTTTCCCGCAAGGAGAAATTCGATGGAAGAAAAAAAAGACGAAATGGGAATGGACTGGGGACGGTTTGCGGCGATGATCGGAACCTCGACCTTTATCATGTTCTTTCTGATGTATCAGATGGTCTACTCGGTAGACCACGCTACGTTCAGTATTAACAGAATGGTTGCTTCGTTGGTGATGGGATGCGTGATGACTTTGATCATGCTCGCTTTCATGTGGCCGATGTATAAAGGCATCGGCGTTAAGGTCGCCGTCCTCGCCGTAGCCGCCATTGGGGCGATCGCCCTTCTTGCCGTTAATCGAACGCAGGCGCTGATCGGGGACACAGAGTTTATGTCGTCGATGATCCCTCACCATTCAATCGCCATCAATAATGCACGGCGTGCGAGCATCAGCGATCCGCGCGTTCGCAAACTGGCCGACGACATCATCAAGGCCCAGGTCCTGGAGATCGAGATGATGAAACGGCTCATCGACGATATAGAACAAAACGGAGAACGCGGTTCAGCCGACCTCCCGCCGCG
Source organism: Pyrinomonadales bacterium (assembly GCA_038323125.1). GTDB lineage: Bacteria > Acidobacteriota > Blastocatellia > Pyrinomonadales > Pyrinomonadaceae > OLB17. The sequence continues at coordinate 299 of JBBQGO010000370.1, read as the reverse complement.
AACAGCCGAATTCACACCGGAAATGGAACCCGAGATCCGCGAAGCCGTTAAGTAAACTGCAAAAGTCGCTAAGGACCTCGCTCAATCGAACCTCGCCCTCGAGCGCGATTTGATACGTCCACACCTGCGTTCGAAATCAAGTATTTGTAATTACTAGATGAGAAAACTGCAAGCGCCTGAACGATCTAATATTCTGCCATTACGTGACGACAGTCACATACACCCAGGGGCTGAAAAGTTTCAATTGTTTTGGCGTGATGTTTTTCCCGCCGGTCCAACGCTCGATCTAAAATGGGCAG
>JBBQGO010000369.1:0-3182 GCA_038323125.1 Pyrinomonadales bacterium | reverse complement strand
GGCTGTACCGCGTTGTATCGCCGTCGAGGAAATGGGACGCGTACACGATCCACCGACCGTCGGGAGAGACTGTCGAATCAGTTTGATGGTTTTCTCCGAATGTCAGCTGCTGCCGATTCGTGCCATCCGGGTTAACTCTGAAAAGATGGGCGTACCCGTCGACCTTTGCGGCGAAAACCAAAAAACGTCCATCGGGCGACGCACGCAGCTCCTCCATCGTCGGGTCCGCAGCGATCGCCTTGCTGACTCTGATGTCATCAATCCTGGTCCGGAAAATTTCGAAACCATCACCCGTTCTGGATAAATAAAAGATATTGCCGTTTGAAGGAGCCTCAACCCCGCCGCGGCCGTCAGATTGTCCGCTCGTGATCCTCTCCGCCGTTTGCGCATCAGCTCCGGTAGCCAGGCTCCAGATCTGTGAAACACGACTAACAGGCAATGCCAGGATCTCGTTTGCTTTGCTAATACCAAGCGACCACGGTTCGTGCCGGTTGCCGCTATTTGTCAGCCGGCGGGCATCGCCCGATGCGACCGAGAGATGATAGACCTGATCGCGCCTTGTCGTCACAGCATCCTTAAATTTCGTTCCGATAAAAACGAGGCCCGAACCGTCGTTCAGCCATGCCGTCCGATGGCAGGTATCCCATTTTTCATTTGAAAGTGATCTTATGGCCCCGTCAGCGAGATCGATCCCGATCAGCGAGCAAGTGCCGATCGACTTTTCATATGTCATCAAGCCAACCGCGATTTGTTTTCCGTCCGGTGACCACACGGGATTGGGCTCGATCCGGTCTTTGCCGTCGCGGGTCAGCAAAACTCGCTCGCGAGTACCATCGCTAGCGGCAATTAAAAGCTGAGTGATACCGGTATCGGGATCCATTCGCACGAAGCTTATTTCACTGGCATCCGGAGCAAATGAGACCGGGCCATTAAGATCGGTGAGAATCTTTGTCGGCACACCGCCGAGCGCCCCGACGCGGTAAAGTGAATTCGCAGTATCGCCCTTACGCGATGCCAGATAATAGACGGCCGACGAATCTGGTGTGAAGGTGATATTAGTGATCCTCTGATCAGACAGATGGACGATCTCGATCCGGTTCGACTCGCCCACCTGCTGAAGCCATAAGCGGGAAGAAAGGTCTCCATACTCAATATATGCGAAATACTTGCCATCCGGCGAGATCGTTGCCTGATCGACAATTTCGGCATTTGTCAGCGGCGTGATACTTAGCTCGCTATTACCTGCAGAGGCCTGATTCGCACCGACTGCCGGTGATCTGAGCCAGCTGAACGACAAGGAAACCAGCAAGACCGCCACGGCCAGGCCTGCAAGTGCATATCGGCGACCGATCTTACGATCGGCAAGCGGAGACGCCTGCTTATGTGGGACTTCGCCAGCCTGTTGCTCGAGCTCGATCCAATCGGCGACGGCCAGAACATTTCCCCGACGCTCCACGCGTCGGGAGACAGAACCTGCGGCATTGGTTTGTCCGTTCGTGCCAGCCCTGACACTTCCGGACTCCTCGATCTGCGACCGGCGGTTCGTATTTGTCGAGACCCGAACCTTGCCGTTAAACCGGTAACCGCGCCGCTTTAGGGTTTCAATGAATGGTTTTGCGTCGTTCGTTTTGCCGAGAGTTTTGCGAAGTACGTGAAGATACTGAGCAAGGTTCGACTCTTCAACTATGGTGTCCGCCCAGATCTTTTGCATCAGCTCTTCTTTGCCGATGACTTCGCCATGGCTTTCGACCAATGCGATCAGCGTTTCAACGGCCTTTGGTGTGAGGATAACCTGTTCGCCGCCTCGGTAAAGAAGCCTTGTGGTGGCATCGAGCCGAAAATCTTCGAACTCATAAACCATGTGTTGACTTGAGTTAGTCACATTAAAGTTAATTTCACAATTCTTTAACGTTAAATCCAAAGACATTTCTTGCACCCCAGCTTAAATTCTCTCATTGAGCGGGCAATTAATGTCGAAGAGGCTTTCAGCTCTGATCCTTGGTAACGATACAGGCATGATAGCGCAGAGCGGGTGAAAAACAAAGATTTCCCGCGGTCGACATGCCCGCTCAAATTTCTAGAACATGTGGAAATACAAAATTTAGGAGACTTCGAAATCATGAAACAGGCAGTTTTTCAGACAGTACTTCAGGCCCGAGGTGGTCACAACTTTTCTATTTCGAGTCTGTCTAAGCGGCTGTCACTGGCGTTATTTACATTTTTAGCGCTTGCTACTCCCGAGCATCCAGTAAAAGGCCAGGACGTTGAGCCAAATGTCGCAGTGGGAACAGCCATTGAAGACGAAACCGAGCGGACTTTAGGCTTGGTAACGGTCAATGGAGGCTGTTCCGGGACGCTGCTTAACCAGTACTGGGTGCTGACGGCGCGCCACTGCCTGACCGTTGACGGCCGAGCTAACACGGCCTTTCGAACAGCAGATCAGTTGCGAGTTACGGCCACATGGTCTGGTAGAACTGGCGTGGGATCCCGCATTTATGACTTCGACATTAACTCTGCTGCCGGATCAGCGCGTGACCGCGACATAGTCTTGCTGTATCTCGGCAATACAAATCTCGGCGAGACGGGCACTCAGAAAATATTTAGCGTATATCGTGACGGCAAGATCAGCGGGCGACTCAAAACGACGGACACGGTTACGCAGTATGGGATCGGCTTCTCGACATTTGCGACTGACCTGAGAACTTCCTCCTCAGGAGCAGGTGTCTTTCGGAGCGCCGTTTTCAAACCTACAGCGATCACTGCGACACACTACGACTTCAATACGAATGCCAACAACCAATCCGGCCACGGCGGTGACAGCGGAGGCCCATCTGTCGTGACCATTTACGGTCAGCCAAATGGTGGAATTGCAGGAGTGCAGTCCACGTGCAGATCCACGGGCACTATACCCGGAGCTCCACCAAATGACCCCCCGTGGTTATGGGCAACGGGCATTAGCAACTGTACCTACGTCTCGACCGAGCCATTTTTGACCGAGATCGCAAAGGTAATTAAGGAAGCGCCGCTAAAGCCGCCCTTCATTAGCGCAAGCCCGGTGATATATGCATCGCCCGCGCACCCCGCTTCCGTGAATATCGGTTGGGATAGCGGACCCGATCATCCCGGCGCGCAGGTATGGTATTCGATGAACGGTGGACCCGAAAGTCAAATGTATTACGGAG
>JBBQGO010000368.1:0-3185 GCA_038323125.1 Pyrinomonadales bacterium | reverse complement strand
TGCAAAAGAGTTTCATCAACCATCGCAAAGAACGCCCCGCCGCAGCTCGTCGTCGCGGTGCCAAGCTGTTCATAGACAACCTTCTTAAAGTTGACGTACGCCGCACCGCGTTTGACGTTGACACTTTTGAGAATGCCCTTTGTTTCCGCCGGGGCAAATGACCAGAAGTCTCTAGCCTCTTCTTCCCTGATCGTCCCCTTGAACAGCTCGTCCAGGGCAGCACGTGCGACTGCCTTCGTCGTCGGTATCGTGCGAAGGGTGGGAAAGGCCTTGCTGCAATCCTCCATATTCGGATTCAGCTTCTCATTATGAAAAAAGACCTTAATGGTAATCGTTTCCGGCTTCTGCGCTGCTGCCGTTACAGCAAAGCAGGTGAATAAGACCAACCACACCAGATATTTCATATAGGACAGTGCTCCATTAGTCGTCCCCGAACTTTGCACGCCACAGCGGTGCGATCTGTTCCATCACCTTGCAATCACAATAACCACCGTTGTCGCTCAGCCACGACGTGATCTTTCCGAAATTTAGATGCTGCTCCATCATATATCGCATCGCGTATTGCAGGCTGTGATTGCATTCAATACCGTACAGCTCGTCCTCGACGTAATCTAGCAGTTCGCTTATGGTGTGCTGACGGGCGGGCAGGCTATCCAGAAATGCCTGTAGTTCCTCGCCGGTCAACTGCTGAAGATTCTCGATCTGTCGTTTTCTTAGTATTGCCATTTTGTCTCTGAGTCAGGCAGCGTAGATCTTTAACTTAAACTCGTCATTGATGGTATAGATCTCAGGTTTACGGCCGGCAAACCGCGTTGACTGTCTTAGTATCATGGGCAGGCCGCCGTGGGGGGCGTGAATACCATATTCGCGTCGCGTAAAGATCGCCTCGACCTGGGGATTGAGCCGCTGGGTAATGCCGTATCGGATCGCCCGCGATGCATAAGGTTGAAATCCGAGTGTGCGCCGGGGGTTTATAAACTCGATCGAATTGTCGTAGATATTGATGCGGGTCCTAATGTCCCTGAGTGCAAGGTCGCGATGCACGAGAGCGTTGATGATGGCCTCAGAGATCGAATAGAAATGATAGTGGCCGCGGGCCTGGGCGACCACATCGGTTACGAGTGCGAGCTTTCTCTTTGGACGTTCCTTAGCGAGGTCCGTGTATCGTTTTACAAACTCAAGTATTGCCTCGTACTGCGTCAACAGATTGCCTTTGATCTCGACAGCCTCGATAAGCTGCGCTTTGCCGTTGTCACCTGAATAGCGTGCCACTGTCACGTTTGACCTCGGCAGCAGATCGGCCACCCGTTCGTTTTTACCGAACAGCAGCAGTGCCGCCACCGTCGGGAAAAACTCGTCGGTTGACCCGACCGCCAGCATCAGGTCTTTTCGCAGGAAATCGCTCGTATGATAAAGGTTGATGTTCGGAGCATTGTCGTCAAACCCGCTCGCGAAGCTCCAAAGCAGCCCATCGTCAAAATCTTCCTCGACCACGGTTTGCAGCGGAATGTTCTCAAAACCCAGGGGCCTGATCTCATCCAGCCAGTTTGACAGTTCATCGCGCGAAACCTCACGCTTTTCCGCCCCGAACCTGAGATAGAACCGGCCGTCACGTGTGCGATAAGGACGGCGTTTGCCATCGACATCAAGCGCGACGATCCGTTTGCCGCTATCGAAGGCGATCGTGTCGATCATCGGTATAACGGGCGGAACGATCTCTTCGCGGCAGATCCGCGTGAGCTCGGCCTGGACCCACTCGGGGTTGCTGACGCCCTCGATCCGCAGTTGATCGTTGACGCCAAAGATAATGGTGCCGCCATCGGTATTGGCGAGGGCAACTATTCCCTGTGCGATCCGTTCGCTGTTCGAGAGTTTTACCTTAAGTTCGAGATAGGTGTCCTCGCCGCCGCGGATCAAGCGAAGCAGTTCCGACCGCGTTGTCTGCGGCGCGGACTGATTCACCAGATATTCCTGAAATGATTGTTCGTGGGCCGGCTCAGAACGTTGTGTGTGACGAAATTTTCTTCGCGGCATCGGGGTTTGCGTGCGATTTTGTCTGGACGGAGACGCTTTTTCCGCCCGAATGTCGGGGAGCCAACACTGCTGGATTTGGTACTTACGACCTTTAGTTATTGAACCATCGATAACCTGAAAAGTAAATCCCGACTATCCGGCAAGCCTCTCAGGTATGGGCCGCGGGCCGCGAACACTCCTGTCCGCATCCTAAACCGTTCTGATGACACCTCCGTCCGCCCCGCCGCGTCGCGGTCATCACGAAGAGTGAAACAATCGCAGAATCGCCCGCACGCCCCGGTTCGCTTTCGTCACTTGGCACATCAGGACGAATTCAGCGTGCATAAATGTTAGTTCCGCAGAATCCGCTAGGATCTTGTGTCTATACGGCAATTTACAACCAAGGTTTCGCTCCTCGCCAATTAGATTATGACTGCCCGATTCGTTTTACAGGAATTACTTTAGTCCCAAACCTCTCGCTTGTTATCATAAAACAATTGTAGGTTACTGCGACGAATAACCGGCGGCCGGAACGTCGCCGTTTGAACCGAATTGTAAGATCGCAAATGACCTGTTTGAGCTGTTGACGATGTACCACGTACCGGTTGACGGACGAAAGACGGCAATGTCCGCGGCTCCGTCGCCGTCATAGTCGGCCGGTGCGGGGATGTCTTCCGCGGTTCCCCATGGCCGGGCGGAGAATCCGCTGCCGTCCAGTATGTACCAGACTCCGTTTTCAGGACGAAAGACCGCGATATCGGTTCTTCCGTCGCCATCATAGTCGGCGGGTACGACCACGTCTGTAGACACACCAAAGTTCACGGCGAAAAAAGATCCATCCGAACTGTTAAGCCGGTACCAAATTCCCGATGACGGCCGGAAGACAGCTATGTCGGATCTGCCGTCGCCGTCGAAATTTCCGATCGTCGGCCGGTCTCCGTCTAGTCCGAATTGCTCGATCGTAAACGAACCGTCTGAGCTGTTACGGATATACCAGGTGCCGCTAGATGGACGGAATACTGCGATATCATCCTTGCCGTCGCCGTCGTAATCGGCCGCAGCGGGCAGATCGGTTTCGACGCCGAACTGATAGATCGTAAATGTGCCGTCCGAACTGTTGGCTATATACCAGGTTCCCTGTGAAGGACGATAGACCGCGATATCGGTCTTTC
>JBBQGO010000367.1:0-3185 GCA_038323125.1 Pyrinomonadales bacterium | reverse complement strand
ATTTCAAGAAGAGCGGTACCTCAGAATACATGGCCTTCGCGTTTGGGGTGTCAGAGGATATTCCCACGCCGGGCGATTTCGATGGTGATGGACTGGCGGACATCGCGGTGTTCCGCCCATCGCAGGGCGTATGGTACATTGCGAACAGTTCCGACGGTACATTCACAATAAACCAGTTTGGTACTAATGGTGATATACCTACCCAGAGTGCCTTTAATTAACCTGCGAGCGCAATCAGGTATTGCAGCGAGGCTGTTCGAAGTTCAAACTTCGGACAGCCTCTTCATTATGTGACGCTATATGAAAACCCAGTCCGGAACAGGGTAGGAGTATTAGTCCCAACCAGCTGTATGATCACTAACTGGACGGACAAAGTCCTGGATAGGAACGATCTTTCTTTGGAAAAATAGTCGAAAACTCGAGAAATCTTGACCTTACCTCAAGAAAAGGCCCGCTGGGCGCGAGTTAAAGGGAGCAGGTCTCAAGAAAACCTGCGCCTGTCTCGCGAAAGATCTTTCCCGCCTCGAGAAGCAGGCATTTCACCTTCAGAACAATTATGTCTTTCTCCAGATAAAATGGTTTTATCTGGAGAAAAGTCGGGAAATTATGTTAGAGATATGGACGGATCCTCTTTTGCCGAATGAGATCACACATGAGCCGGAGTGAAACCTTTTTTCTTTAGATGCTGTATAATTAAGAAAAACTTCAGCACGGCGATCGTCCGTGCTTTTACTTTCTTGAATTGAAAGTCTGCGCCTGCTCGGCGAGTTCAAACCAATATGAAAAAACTGACCTTACTAAGATATTTTGCAGTAGCTCTCCTGTTCCAGTCGCTCGTACTGCCAGCATCATTGTTCGCTCAGACTGTCGCTCCGAGCGACATCAACGCCGCGATTCGAAAGGAGGGGATGGAGAATTCGAAGATCATGAATACGATCCATTATCTCTCCGACCTGTACGGTCCGCGTCTGACCGGATCGCCAAATCATGTGGAGTCGGCTAAATGGGCGGCACGAGAGATGCAGTCCTGGGGCTTTGACGTCGGAAAGCTCGAACCGTGGGAATTCGGCCATCAGGGTTGGGTAAATGAGCGGGCTGTCGGCCTGATGTTAAGACCCGTCCAGGACACGCTGACATTTGAGGTCCTCGCTTGGACACCCAGCACGAAAGGGGTCGTCGTCGCGGATGCGTACAATATGGTTATTCCGAGCCGGCCGACCCAGGAGGAACTGACAGCCTATCTCGATAGTGTTAAAAGCGAGGTCGCAGGAAAGATCGTACTGGTGGGTACTCCGGCGGTGATACCGGTCACGATCGAGCCGCCGCCGAAGCGGATCGCTGACGATGTGCTGCAGAAAAGATTTGACCCGGTAAATCCGGAACCTCAGCGAGGCCCGGGGCCCGCTCAGCCCCAGGCCCAGGCGACGCCCAAACCGGGTGCCTTGTCCGGCCAGGCGATCAACACTCAGATCGACGCCTTTCTGTTAGAAAACGGAGCGTCGCTGCGTATCAACGATGCCGGCCGCGAACATGGCCAGATCCGTGCGTTCGCCAATTACACCTTCGACGTTTCAAAAACTGTCGCGACCATTGTGATGCGCAACGAGGATTTTGGCCGCATCGCTCGCCTGCTCGGAAAAAACACGCCCGTTCGGCTTGAGTTCGACATCCGCAATCGTACAGTGCCCTCGGGCGTCACCAGCTATAACACGATCGGCGAGATCACCGGCACTGATAAGAAAGATGAGATCGTCATGTTGGGCGGCCACCTGGATTCATGGCATGCAGCCACAGGAACAACCGATAACGCGGTCGGCTGTGCGGTCATGATGGAGGCCGCACGCATCCTCAAGGCCATTGGCGTCAAACCTCGGCGTACCATTCGCGTCGCTCTCTGGAGCGGTGAAGAGCAGGGGCTGCTGGGATCGAAAGCATACGTCAAGCAGCATTTTGGAATGGCAGAGACCCCGGGGTCCGACCATGCGAAGTTTAACGGCTATTTCAATATCGACAGCGGAACCGGGCGTGCCCGTGGCATGACGATCTTTGGCCCGTCCGAGGCTGCGGCGAAGCTTCGTGAAGCTCTGGCCTCATTTGCCGATTATGGTTTTATGGGCGTCACGACAACACGGAGCCGCGGCCTGGGGGGATCAGATCACACGTCATTCAATAATGCAGGATTGCCCGGTATTGGCGTGCTGCAAGACCCGATCGAGTATGGTTCGCACACTTGGCATACAAATCTCGATACCTATGAACGAGTGATCGAAGACGACGTAAAAAAGTCAGCGATCATTATCGCCGCCGCTGTTTATGCCATAGCCATGTCCGATGAGATGCTGCCGCGTTTCACACGGGCCGAGATGCCTCCGCTGCCGGGGGCGGCTACGCCTGTTCCAACGCCTGTGCCGTCGCCGCGGCCCTAAGCTGGTGGTGTCAGGCCGTTCCGGCCGCTGGGTTGTGGTGTGTTGGCTGTCACTGCGATCTTTGGACAGATATCGTTCAGGGCACAGTCACCGCATCTGGGTTTGCGGGCGATGCAGATCTGTCTTCCATGAAAGATCATCCAGTGTGAGAACATTACCCAGTGCTTCTTTGGTACCAGCAATTGCAGGTCGCGCTCGATCTTCTCGGGTGTCGCGTTGGCGGTCAGCCCCAGCCGCTGCGTGATACGTGAAACATGTGTGTCAACGACCACACCTGATGCGATGCCGAAAGCATTGCCGAGCACTACGTTGGCCGTCTTGCGGGCGACACCGCCGAGGCTTAGAAGCTCGTCCATTGTCCGGGGCACCTCGCCGCCAAATTCCGACAAGATCCTCTCGCACGCAGCCTGAATGTTGCGCGACTTATTCCTGAAAAAGCCCGTCGAGTGGATATCCTTCTGAAGTTCTTCCGGCGAAACGGCTATATAATCAGCAGGCCCGCGGTACTTTCGAAACAGATCGGCGGTAACGATATTAACGCGTGCGTCCGTACACTGTGCCGACAGTATCGTCGCTATCATCAGCTCAAAAGGGTTTGAATGTATCAAAGCGCAGTGGGCGTCAGGATAGGCTTTCATCAGGCGTCTGATGATCAGAGCGGTGCGCGTTTTGAGGTCGTCGGCCATGGTGCTAAGGCTAAAAAGAAAAGGCATTAAATGCAAATTAGGGCGCGTTTAGGTAAAATTTACCCACAGGGCT
>JBBQGO010000366.1:0-3194 GCA_038323125.1 Pyrinomonadales bacterium | reverse complement strand
CGGGCCGATGATGTGGACGCCGAGGACCTCGTCGTATTTCTTTTCGGCGACGATCTTTACAAACCCAACAGTCTCGCCAAGGATGCGGGCCTTGCCCGATGCTGAGAAGGGGAATTTGCCGACCTTGACGTCGTATCCTGCTTCCTTGGCTTTCTCTTCGGTGAGGCCGACGCTGGCGACCTCAGGGTCGCAGTACGTGCAGTTAGGGACTAGGTTTTGTTTGATCGGTTCGACATTTTTGCCGGCGATCTTTTCGACGACCATGATGCCTTCTTTAGAGGCGAGGTGGGCGAGCCAGGCGGTGTCGATCACATCGCCGATCGCATAAACGTTCGGCTCGTCGGTTTCGTAAAATTCGTTGACCTTAATAGTCCCGCGTTTGTTCACGACGACCTTTGTCTTGTCGAGGCCGATATTCTCGATCAGCGGCATACGGCCGACGGCGACGAGCAGCATTTCGGCTTCGAATGTCACATCCTCACCCTTGGCGTTCTTACCAGAGACCTTCACGCCCTTTTTGTCCTTTTCCAGCTTGTCGAGCTTGATGCCCGTCTCGCATCTGATGCCCTGCTTTTTAAAGCTCCGCAATAGTTCCTTGGAAACATCTGCATCTTCGGCCGGCACGATGCGGTCAAGCAGTTCAACCACCGTCGTTTCGCAACCGAAGCGAGCGTAAACGCTTGCGAACTCAACACCTACAGCACCCGACCCCATTACTATCATCGACTTCGGCACATTCTCGAGTTCGAGGATATGATCGGAATTGACCACTTGTTTGCCGTCCGTTTCAAAACCCGGGATAGGCCTAACAACGGAACCTGTGGCGATAATGATGTTCTTGGTATCGATCGTCTCTTTCTTGCCGTCGGCCAGGTCGATCTCAACCTTGCCCTTACCGGCGATCCTGCCAAACCCGTTATAGACCGTGACCTTGTTCTTTTTCATCAGGTAGGTCACACCCGCGGCGTTCTTATCGACGATGTTAGATTTATATTTCTGAACGCCCGCCCAGTCATAGCTGAGTCCTGTAACCTTTAATCCGAAGTCTTCAAAATGCCCGGCCTTTTGATATAGATGAGCCGCGTTGAGCAGTGCCTTGGTCGGAATACACCCGCGCAGGCCGCAGGTACCGCCGAGTTTAGCGTCAGCTTCTTTTTCGATAATGGCGACCTTTAGCCCGAGCTGCGCCCCGCGTACGGCCGCAACATAACCACCAGGTCCCGCTCCGATAATAGTAACGTCAAATTGTTCTGCCACAGTTTTCCCTCTTTTTGTGATATCAAGTTAAAGGGTAATTATAGCGACTTGCGGGAAAACAACAAAAACGCGGCTCGCACGGACGAATTCTTAAGGTGAAAAGGAGATCTATGGAACATTCTACTGAGTTTTTAAAGATGGTGAACGAAGCGAAGGGCAATGTGCGTGAAGTGTCGGTCGCTGACGCGCTCCGGCAAATAGCGGACGGGGCGATGCTGATCGACGTTCGCGAGGACAATGAGTTCGCTGAAGGCCATGCAGACGGTGCGCGTCATATGGGCCGCGGCATCATCGAACGCGACATCGTCCAAACAATCCCCGACAAAAACACCGAGCTCATACTCTATTGCGGCGGAGGTTATCGTTCGGCACTTGCCGCTGACAATCTTCAAAAAATGGGCTACAGAAATGTCTGGTCGATGGCCGGTGGTTGGGCGGCATGGAAAGTGGCTAACGCTCCGGTTGAATGATCACTGGTTGGCAAACGGTCATTTCATCCTGACCCAATGCGTCTTGGTGTAGAAGCGGCTGAACTCGCTGAAGTCCGTAAATCTATTCTCCGGGATGACGTCATCGTTCTGCCAGGGGCCGTCTGCGAGCCTCAAAATAGTCATATTGGGCAGTTCCAACCAGCCTCGAATAACATACTTTACCGTACGATTGGATTGCCTAATAGATAGAAGTCTGCCAACTACAGTTATTGTGCCGGCCGTAATATCGCGCTCCTTTTTGCCATTTCTGATAGCGAAAAAATCGTTCGTATAAGTGCCATTGCTGCTGATGGTCAACGTGTTTCTAACAGCCAGCGAATCAGTTCCGGCATGTGCCCCCGTTGACCGGTCAACATATGAGGTAGAAGTGCGTCCGCCCTCCTCCCATTTCCCGGCGAGTTCGGCGACTGTAAATCGGGCCTTTGGCTCGGGCATTATGATGTGGCCGTCTACGTCAAACGCCAGTTGGGCCGGAGCCGGTGCGGAAGACGTTTGGGATGCAGGCGACATATCGAGATCGATCCCACCAATAAAAGTTTCGACCTGTCTAAGGTATGAATGGTCGTTGAAGACAGCGAGAATGCTGACAGTTCTGCCGTCACCGCTTATCACGGTCAAAAAAGCGACCGCTTTGCCTGTCTCCGTCTCTACTGCGGATCCGCCGGCGAGGATGCTCCAGCCGTCGGATCTTGAAGCCTCGGTTTGCGGATCGGCGGCTGCACCCATGGGTTTGACCACGAGATTAGTCCACTCGCGGGTAAAATCCTTCTTCGCATCACCGGTTCCGGGCGTTGCCCCATAGAGGGTGACAATGCAGTATTTACCGCTTGCCTGATCAAACGTGCTAAATGCAACGACGTTGTCTTTCTGAGTTTTCGACATGCCGGGCGGTGCAGTGTATTGTACGATTCCCAGCTTTTCCGTTTGCGCCGACGCGTTGAGTGAACAAAACAAACCGATCGCGACCAGGAGAGTCAGACCGTAACCCGAGAAAACTGAATTCATAACAACCATCTCCTTTGTCCCCGGGACCGTTCTAACTCGGCCGAGGGTGATCAGGGATTGACCCGTCAAAGGTATTAGACACGGTACGAAATAGCAAGGATACGCAGCAACCGTACAGTTGCCCGGGGAGTCCCACGTGTATAAACGGACGTCATCGCCGCCTTCTTCACAGTCACCGGCTCTGTACCTGCGTAAAGCTCGGCAGGCATATATTTATCTGGAACAGTTCTTTTATCACACGCTTTCGTAGGGTTTTCATGCGCTCTCGCCGGACAACCGCATGAAAACCGCGCTCTATCGTGCGAAACCGCGCCAGTTTCATACGAAACAGCGGCTGTTTCGTATGAAATGGTGATCGCAGCGTATGCTTCAAAGGCCATTTCATGCCATACTGCGACGTTTTCATGCAGTAATGATCTCTTTTTCGATGGTATCCTGCCT
>JBBQGO010000365.1:0-3210 GCA_038323125.1 Pyrinomonadales bacterium | reverse complement strand
AGGTTCTTAGCCGCGCTCTTGGGAAAATACATTGGCACCTCGGGCTGATCTGTAGCTACGATCTTTACAAACTCTTCCCGGGTCATCGGTTGCAGCGCGTAATTGAACTGTCTCTGGTTACCAAGCGTCGACCACGTCTCCTTCGACAGCGACTTTCCGCAAAGACTTCCTGCTCCATGTGCAGGATAGACCTCCGTCTCATCCGGCAAAGGCAGGATCTTTTCATGTAGCGAATCGTAGAGCATGCCGCCCATTTGCTCGGCCGTAAATCCCTTTGAACCGATCAGATCGGGACGGCCGACGTCGCCGATGAAGAGCGTGTCGCCGGTAAACATTTTCTGTGGAGCCGATGGATCCTCGGTATCGGTCGCGATGATCGTGATGCCTTCAGGGGTATGTCCTGGTGTTTCGAGGAACTTGAGATCGAGCTTGCCAACCTTTAATTCGTCTCCGTCGTTTACCTTGTGAGTTGGGAATTTCGTATTCGCCCGCTGGCCGTAAACGATCACAGCTCCGGTTTTCCCAGCGAGCTCAACGTGGCCGCTGACAAAATCGGCGTGCGAGTGCGTCTCAATTACATATTTAATCGTCTGACCGTTGGCTTTTGCCTCATCGATATATTGCTGAACGTCCCGTTGAGGATCAATTATCGCCGCTTCTCCCTCGGAACCAAGGTAGTACGAAGCGTGCGAGAGACAACCTAAATAAAATTGTTTGAAATACATTTCCGTTCTCCAAATATTTGTTCTTATCTTATCAATTTTTAAAAAATGACGGCGTGGTTTTTAACCATTAGGAATGCCGCAACCCCCAAAACCAGGACCGCGAACATACTTTGCAGACGATCTGCCGCGATGCGACGCGAGAGCATTGTCCCGACGATCGCACCGCCTACTGCCAGTGCCATTACCTGCGCCGTTAATTGCCAATCAAATGCAGTTTGGCCGAGATGGCCAACCAGGCCGGCGATACAATTAAGGAAAATTACGAACAGCGACGTGCCGATCGCCTTTTTTATATTCAGGCCGCCGAAAAAAACAAGGGCCGGCACGATCAGAAATCCGCCTCCGACACCTAAGAACCCTGTCAATATTCCAACACCCAAGCCAGCGAGAACTCCCTTCGTCGGGTGCGGTTTATGTAACTTCTCGCTGATTGCGTGTTTGCGTCGCCAGATCATAGAAATAGAAACCGCGACCACGAACATCAGTACACCAAAGATAAGGAGCAGAGCTTCGGCCGATACCATTTTGGTCAACGGTGAGCCGATGAAAGCTCCTATGATCCCCGCGACCCCAAAAAGCAGGCCGCTGAAAAGATCGACATTATCACGACGCCAATGGAGGTAGGCCCCAAGGATACTCGTCGCCCCGACCACAGCAAGTGACATCCCAACCGCTTCATGCGGGTCAACACCGAGCAAGTAGACCAGTATCGGAACTGTAAGAATCGATCCGCCGCCGCCGATCAACCCTAGAGATAGACCGATGACCGCGCTCAATATCAACCCGATGATAAACAATGCCGACATGGTGATCCTTTATTTTGCTTGTGCCGCAGCCTCACATGCTACTGGCTCTTTGTTCCAAGGCATTCGTGCAAGAACCATTCCCATTCCGCAGGTATCTGTCACCGCCGAAAATATCAGTCCGGCCGCGACAAAAGCCGATAGCAGGATCAAATATGGCGAGAGAAAAACCCCAAGCAGAACGCCCGTCAGAACAAATGCTCCAGCCGCAAACCTTACCTGACGCTCAAGCGACCAGACCTTCGATTCGCCTTTGATCACCGGCAGATTTGCCCCTGACCACGCCGCCATCCCGCCCTGGATAACATGTATATCGGTAAATCCCTTCTTGACCAACTTCTCGGCAGCCTGCTTCGCACGGTTGCCCGAGCGGCACATGAGGTATACAGGTTTGTCGTGGTCGATCTCGTCAGCGTGTTTTTCAAAGTTTGAAAGCGGCATCAACTGAGCATCCGCGATCCGTTCGTTGTCGAATTCTGAAAACTCACGAACATCGATCACCTGGCACTCGCCCCCGCCATCTAAAAGCTCGTTTATTTCGTGAACTGTTGCTTGTTTGATCATCACTTGAATATTCTCCTTCTGAATAATATACTCTATTTACAAATAAGCATATAACTATGTAGTTATATTGTCAATATGAAACAGCCTATAACTCAAATAATGTCGCCCGAGGCTGTCAGGCTCGTCGCCGCACGGTTTCGGGTGCTATCCGAACCGCTCAGGCTCCAGATCCTGCAGGTACTCGAGCATGGTGAAACGAGCGTAAACGCAATAACCCGAGCGGTAAATTCAACACAGCCAAACGTTAGTAAGCACTTGCGAATACTCCAGGACGAGGGGCTCGTCTCAAAACGGCAAGACGGCAATACGGTCTTTTATCAGATCGCTGATGAAACCATTTTCATGCTCTGCAGCCTCGTCTGCGGAGGGCTGAAGGAAAGGTTTGCCGGCCAGAGCGCGATATTTGATTAGCCGGTGTCTGCGTCGCGGTGATATTTGACCACGAATCGCGGGACTTCCTCATCGTCATCGTCCGTCATTGCGGCAAAGTAGGCCTCTGACATCCCATTCGCCGCGAAACGCGATAGATCCGCACGCGAGACAGGCCACGGCACCTGGACGGGTTCCTCATCATCCGCACGTCCATGCGTAACGACCACCAGTTCACCTCCGGGAGCAACAAATCGTGCGATTGCGTCGATCACCGCCGGACGCATGTCGAGCGGGAGCGGCTGGATAGTGTAGACCTCAAGCACGAAGTCGAACGCCCCGAGCCAGCCCCGGTAAGGCTCGAAGAGATCCGCGGTCTCAAAGACTATATCTGTCCCGGAATGCAGCCGTTTCGCCCACTCGATCGCTGTTGGAGATATATCAAACCCCGTTACCTTAAAGCCAAGATCGTGCAAATACCGAGCGTCGTCGCCCAGGCCGCAGCCGACAACTAAAGCGCGTCGCCCGTCGCCCCTTAACCCCGTCTCCTCGGCAAATGTCTTAAAAAATCTATTGGGCTCCAGGTCGGCCCAAGGGATCAGGCCGTTGTCGCCCGCCGACTCTTTATAAAGTGCATCAAACCAGCCGACCACGTCGCCGCGTTCCGCAAACTCGGCCGCTAATTCGCGCGTACGGGCACGTTTATCATATTCAGGGTGTTCGTCATCTGTTTCCATAGTTTGTTGAGG
>JBBQGO010000364.1:0-3214 GCA_038323125.1 Pyrinomonadales bacterium | reverse complement strand
TCGCCCTTTTTGACGTTTAGCTGTACCTGGGGGCGAAGATGCATATAACACGCGCTGCATGCTCCGTTGACGACCTCGGCAACGGCAATACCGTCGCGGCTGCGCTGGGCCAGACGATCGTAGATCGATGCCAGCCGGGCCGGCAAGGTCGCGAATGCCGTTTGGCGGTGCTTTGTGGATGAGTTAAATGCGGTCTTGTCCTTGGCGACCGCGGCTTCGAACTCGGCAAGCGCAGCATCACGTTTCGAATCAAGGCTGCTGATCTCTTCAGCTCGTTCCTCTAATTCCTTTTCGACGCCCTCTACCTCTTCCATGATCTCGACCACCTGCGTCTCAAAACCCGCGATCTGCTTTTGCAGTGCATCGGTCTCGCGCATCGCAGTTTCGTATTCTTTTTGATTCTGTGCGTGCTTTAGATTGCGGTCGGCTCGTTCGAGATAGGTCTTGTTCTCAGCGATCTGTTTCTCCAGATCGGCACGTTTTGCGTGCAGAGTATCGCGTTTGTTCTGAACTTCGCGTATAGAAAAGGCGTGCTGTTCAAACTCCTGTTCGATCTCTGCACGCCTTAATTCTGCTGATTCGAGTGACCGTTTTAACCGGCGAAGGTTTGTGTCGGTCAACTGTAGCTCAATTAACTTATCAAGTTCTGCTATCACTATAATATCTCCCTTTCAATAGCCAATCCTAGATTTTACAGCACATCACCCAGAAGACAAAGCGGAGATCAGCCCCAGATGGTCACGATCCGATAAATAGATCGAAATGTCGGCTGATCTCGGAACTGTCGATGACATTGTCCTGGTCAGTGATCCATTGCGGCAGTTCAAGTGCATGCACCAGTCGGAGCTCGACCCCGGCTTTAGGTATGCCAAAATGCGAGATACGTGAAAACGCGAGTGAACCCTTAAGCATAATGCCGTCCGAGGGCGTGCGTGCCCACCCGGCTTCGGCTGTCAGGCGTCTGACTCCATTATGCGCCGTTACAAGTGAGCCGACCATATTTGATGAGCCGCGGGCAAAACTATACGGCTCTTCGCGCTCGATAGTGAGGCGATGATTGTCCCGCTGCAGGTCGATGGCGATCTCGATGAACGTGTCGAGGAGCCAGCCGACCCCGATCCTGCGGATGGCGTCATTTGACGCCCTGAGACGTAAATACTCGGCGACATGATCGCGCCCAGAACCGCCGGCCTTTGCCGTCGCATCATCGAGCATCTGGGACCAGACCTGGTCGAGTTCGGTCATAAACGCGAGGATAGGGCGCGTCGGGGCAAAACGCAATTTCGTGGTATCATTTTGGTACTGGAAAATCGGTGTTTGGGTTGTGTTTTTATGAAGTATTTGGCGACCATTCTCTTGATCGGCTTGATGAGTTCGGCGGCAGTTTCGCAAGGAGCGGATCCTAAGACAGCCGCATCGAAACAACGATCGGCATCCGGCTCCGCAAAGGATTCGGACGAGAAGACCCAATGGGAACGTGCCATAGCCGTCCTGGAACCTGCAGATCGCGTCGCCGCAATTACGAAGTTCATTGAGGCTTTTCCGCGGTCCGCGAGGATAAGCGAAGCCGCCGCTATGATCGTTACCGCCGCGGCCGTCGCCGGTAATGAAAATCTGCAGGTCGGCAGCGTTGACGCCGCCGCCCGTCTATTCAAGACGGCGACTTCGAACGCACCGAACCCCATTCCCGACGCACTCTTTAACGATACACTTTCAAAATTCCCCGCGAATCTCTTTTTTCGCGGCGCGCGCGCCGAGGCGATCGAGATCGCAAAGATGCTCGAGGAAAAGGCCGGGCCGAATGTCGCTCAATTACTCGGCATCGCCGGCTTTTATTTGAGCGTCGAAAACGGCTCAGAGGCTAAACGCCTTGCCGAAGCTGCGATCGAGACCGATCCTGCATCTGGGGCGGCGTACCAACACCTCGGCCTTGCGAATCGAATGGACTTCCGGCTCGAAGAATCGGCCGAGGCGTATGCCCGCGCACTTGAGATCGAGCCGGCATCATCAAGCGCCCGGCGCGGCCTTGCCGAGATGAAACGTTCGATGGGCAGGTCCGATGAGGCGGCCACCCTTTATCGCGAGATCCTGTCCGCAGATGAGTCGAACGTCTCTGCTCAAACCGGCCTTGTCTTGTCTCTGTTTGATGGGGGTAAGCGGCCGGAGGCTGAGGCTGAAATGTTGCGGGCGCTCAAAGCCAATCCCGGCAACGTGATCCTCCTCGCCGGGGCGGCTTACTGGTATGCCGTGAACAATGACGGTGCCAGGGCAATAGAGCTTGCCCGGCGGGCAATTGACCACGACCCCAGGTTTATCTGGTCTCACATCGCTCTCGCTCGCGGCTATTTGAGCTCAAATGATCCGGCTGCCGCCGAGAAGACCTTGCTCGCGGCACGCCGTTATGGCAACTTTCCCACTCTCGAATACGAGATCGCATCGGCGCGTGCAGCAGCAGGTTTTTACCGCGAGGCCGCCGAGGAGCTGGCCAAAAGTTTTAGGGTCGAGGACGGGATCGTCAAAACCTATCTGGGCGGACGCGTGGCGCGGGGATCAAAGGACTTCACCGAGCTTGTCGGATTTGAACGGAGGGCCAGCATCTTTGCACCGACGGCCGCGGATAGCCCTGATAACGCAGCGAGGATGACCGCACTTCTTGAGCTAAAGCAGACGATCGACAGCCCCCAACCGGATCCCGAGAACGCTGTACGGGCCGCCGACGCCTTTATAATGGGCACGGACAAGATGCAGGTCTATCGCCAGATCTTTGCCGCGACACAATTGCTTGAGAAGAATGTGGCGCTGCCCGCTGTCATCGAGATATCAAAAGCGGCTGTGGCGAATATAGATACAGGCCTCGGAGTGCCATCGGCTTCGACCGCCATCATGGCCGGCGAGCTTTACCAGACCCGTTCGGCTGCCGCTGCCCGTGGTGAATATGTAAACGTTCCGAACATACCGCGGCCGACGCTCTCGGCCATACTTCGCGGCCGCGTCGAAGAGGTTAACGGTTGGGCCGCGTATAAAATGAATGACCCCGCCGAGGCTGTCGTTCGGCTCAAGAGGGCGGTCATAGTCCTGCCCGTCGACAGCGCCTGGTGGCGTTCGAGCACATGGCGGCTCGGCGTCGCATTGGCCGGATCGGGCAGCGACGCCGAAGCCCTGGAAATGTACATTCGGAGTTACAAGAGCAGCGGCCCTGATCCGACACAGTATA
>JBBQGO010000363.1:0-3226 GCA_038323125.1 Pyrinomonadales bacterium | reverse complement strand
CCGTTCAGGATGTGCTTGAGTATCTGGCCCGGGGGATGACGGAAGAGGATATACTGGTTGATTTTCCTGATCTGACGCACGAAGACATCCGGGCATGTTTGGCGTACGCCGCCGATCGTGAGCGGCGACTCGCCGTTCTGCCGCAGTATGAAATTATTGTTTGACCAAAATTTGTCATGGCGATTGCCGAAGACGTTGGCCCATCTTTATCCGGACAGCCAGCATATGAAAGGCTTCAGGAGGCGGCGTTGAGATGCTGGTCCAGTCTTTGTGTATCCTAATGAAAATCATGTGAAACCACGGCGGCCTGGAACTTGTTGATGGGCTCGAAATGCAGGGCCTTGATCATTCCGCGTTCCTCGGCGATACCTTTGATTATTAGAAAATCATTTTGATTTATGATGTCACGGTATTTCTCAAACGTGTCGGGAATAACGATGAAGTTCGAGTGCCCGGTCTCGTCTTCCATTGTGATAAACACTACATTCTTGGCGGTCATCGGACGTTGACGTATGATCACGGCCCCGCCCACGGACACTATCTGATTATCTTTTAAACCCTTGCACTGAATGGCGGAGATGACCCCACGCTGACTTAGCTCATCGCGAATAAATGCCATCGGGTGCTTGCCGATCGAGATGCCGGTTTTCTTTAGGTCGGCTTCGATGAGTTCGAGGCCTTCCATGCGTTTGAAGTATGGAGTTCTGTCAGGGGTATGAAGGGGTTCTGAGAGAACCACCCCGTCACCCGCAGCGGGTGCCACCCCTCGTTCTGGCACAGAAGACGTGCCAGTGTTGCCGGTAGGCCCGCCAACCGTGTAAGGAGGGGAGCTTTTAGCAAACAACTCGCCCGCCGGTTGGATGGCGAGTTCGGATTGCCACAGGGCCTGGCGGCGGTGGACTGTGTTGTCAAAATTTAATGCACCGGCGATGCTAAGTGCCCTGATCTCGCGTTTATTGATCAAGGGAACGCGGCGGACCAGGTCCTCGACGCTGGTGTAGGGGCTAAGCTGCGCATGGCCATCCCGCTCCGCCACAATAGCCATGGCGACCTCTTCCCTGATACCGCGTACAAAGTTTAGTCCAACCCTTACCTGCTTTTCGCTGCGAACAGGAACCACAGGAACCCACTCCGCACTCCGCACTCCGCACTCAGGAGCACTCCCCGCGACCTCCTCGACGGTAAATTCGTATTGCGACTTGTTTATATCCAGATGCAGAAAGTGAAGCCCGTGACGCTGTGCGTCCTTGACGAGTGTCGCGGCCGAATAGAACCCAAGCGGGTAGTTGTTGAACATCGCCACCATAAAGATCGCACGGTAATGAACAATAAAATAGGCCGAGGCATAGGCCAGCAGGGCAAAGCTGTAGGCGTGCGATTCGGGAAAGCCATAGTTTGCAAACGCCTTGACGCAATGAACGATCGTTTCCTGCACAGCGGCCGGCACATTGTTCTTTTCCATTCCGGCTCTGAGGTTGTTGCCGATCTTTTCCAGCTTCTTGTCAGGTCGTTTGAAACCCATTGCACGACGCAGTTCCTGGGCCTGGCTGCCGGTAAATCCGGCGATGTCCATTGCGATCTTTAGCAACTGCTCTTGAAACAGCGGTACGCCGAGTGTCCTTTCCAGCGTCGGCTTTAACCTGTCGTCCATGTAATCGATCTTTTCCAGGCCCTGACGGCGTTTGATATATGCTTTCAAAAGATTGCCGACGATGGGGCCCGGCCGGATGATGGCGACCTGTACGACGATGTCGTAAAAGTTCTTTGGCTTTGATTTTGGAAGAAAGGCGATCTGTGCCCGGCTCTCGACCTGAAACATACCGATCGTGTCAGCTTTTTGCAGGGCGTCAAAAACTTCCGGGTCGTCATTAGGTATCTGGTACAGGTCGAGCTGCTTGCCATGATGCTCGCGGATGAGCGTCATCGTGTCGCGTAACACAGCCATCATCCCCAGGCCGAGCAGGTCGACCTTGACTATCTTGAGCCGTTCGCAATCGTCCTTGTCCCATTGGATGATGTTGCGGTTAACCATCGAAGCAGGTTCGAGCGGAACTATGCCGTCGAGCCGCCCGAGCGAAATGACCATTCCGCCTGAGTGCTGGCCCAGATGCCGGGGGAAATCAAGGATTCGGGTATACAGCTCAGAAAACTTTCTGAACCTCGTGTTCTGGGCCGGGTCAAACCCCTCGTCCCTCAAACGCTGGTTCAGTTCGCTGCCCGAATAGGTCTCATAATGAGATTTGAGCTTTGAGATCTTGCTGAGCGACTGCTCGTCAAACCCGAACGTTTTACCGACCTCGCGAACGGCTGATTTGCCGCGATACGAGATGACGTTGGCCGTCATCCCCGCACCACGCTCGCCATACTTTCGATAGACCTCCTGAATTACCTTTTCACGATCGTCACCGGACGGCAGGTCGATATCGATGTCGGGATACTGTTCGTACCCCTCGGACAAAAACCGTTCGAACAACAGCTTGTTCTCGATAGGGTCGACCGCCGTGATGCCGAGTGAGTAACAAACGACGGAATTGGCCGCCGACCCGCGGCCCTGTGAGAGTATGTTTTGTGTTTTGCAAAAATCCGAGATATCGCAAACGACCAGGAAATAGCCCGCGAGCTTTTTCATCGATATCACCCTCAGCTCTTTGTCGAGCCTACCCTGTACCTGGTCTTTGATCGCCTGCTTTTTGTCCCTGTATCGTTCACGGGCACCTGCCTCGGCCCTGGCCCTTAAGACCGAGTCCATGGTCTCGCCCGGAGCGACAGGGTAATCAGGGAAGCTGTATGCCAGTTCATCCATCGAAAAATTGATCCTGGCAGCGATCTCGCCGGTCCGCTCGACCGCGTCGGGATAGTCCTCAAAGAGCCTGAGCATCTGCTGCCCGGATTTCAGGAACCGCTCGCTGTTCTCGGACAGCAGCTTGCCGGCGTTATAGATCGTCGTGTGGTTTTTGATGCAGGTGAAAACATCGTATAGTTCGCGGTCCGTCTCGTCAGCATAATAGGCACCGTTGCTGGCAAAGTAGGGGATCCGGAGCTTGTGCGAAAGCCCGAGCAGCGATTGGTTTATGGCCTCTTCGCTTCGCAGATGGTGCCGCTGCAGTTCGACATACAAGCGGCCCTCAAAAACGTAATTGAGCCACGCCAGGTCTGCCTGTCCCCGGGCGTTCTTTATACTGTTGTGGATAAAACCGTCCGCACCGCCGGTAAAGCACAGCAGCGA
>JBBQGO010000362.1:0-3235 GCA_038323125.1 Pyrinomonadales bacterium | reverse complement strand
TAATGGTTTACCGATCTTCTGGCGCATTGGCCGAAGCCGAAACGTGCCGGACGAATACGCCGAATCAGATTTCATCAAGGAAATGGAGAAGGGCGAGATAAAGTTCGAGTTTAACGGCAAGAACATGGGCCAGCTCCAGGGCATCACGATCGAAGACGGGAGGTGGCTCGCCGATCTACTGATCCAGCTTTCAGACAAACAGATAGAGGACGCTTTCAGGGCCGCGAACTACTCGCCGGCCGACGTCGCTCTATTAGCCCAGAGCGTTAAGGCTCGGATCAGGGCGCTTGACCTGGCAACCGGCGGAGGGGCCCGTGACGGGGCCGAAACCGCCTCTGAGATGGTATCCAATTAGCAAGGAGGGAACTCTAATGAGGAGAGCAAATCATTTTTTTCAAACGGCGCTGATCACCGCGTGCCTGGCGCTTACATTCACATCGGCCGACGCTCAGAAAAACAAAAAAGGTAAGAAGGCGTCTCAAAAGAACAACGCAGTCCTGTGGGAGCGTGTTAATGTGCGTCAGCAGAACACCTTTCTAGGGCCGGGCGGCAAGGCGATGATGCCGGACCTGTCGCGGATAACATTTCTTAAAGAGGAAAAGGGCGGCTACTCGACCAAGTACCGTATAAAGGACGGTTCAGGCCGGACGTGGGTCGCCAAGATCAGCCGCGAAGCCCAATCAGAAACGGCAGCGGTGAGGCTGATGTCGGCGATCGGATATAAGACCGAGATCAACTATCTTGTCCCGCGGCTGACAATTCCCGGCAAGGGTACGTTTAACAACGTCAGGCTCGAGGCGCGCCCTGACGATACTGAGCGCGGTGACATCTGGAAATGGGGAGCCAGCCCGTTTGAAAACACGAGACAGATGCAGGGCCTCAAGCTGATGATGGCATTTCTAAATAATTGGGACATGAAAAGTGCAAATAACGTCATTCTGCGTCAGAACGGAGAGAACCAGTACGCGATCAGCGATCTCGGCGTTAGTTTTGGCAAGACCGGCAATAATGGACTTCCGCTGTTCTGGCGAATGGGACGCAGCCGTAACAACCCGCTCGATTATAGCCGTTCCAAATATGTGACCGGAGTAAAAAAGGATGAAGTAAAGATCAGGTTTAATGGCAAGAACCGCCGGAAAATGAAGGACTTTAGCCGTGAGGACGCGCAATGGTTGTCAGACCTTCTGCGACAGCTAAGCGACAAACAGATCACAGACGCCTTTCGCGCCGCAAATTACACTCCTAATGAGATCAACTTGCTGACAAAGGCGGTCAAAAGCCGCATAACCCAGCTCGCGCGAGCAGCAGTGGACTCCCGGATCGCCGGGCTCCGATGAAGCGGCGTGCACATAAGTTTCGGTCTTTGGCCAGACGTGGGGCCGAGGTGATCGGTCTGATCACCGTGGTGTCGATAGCGGCAGCTCCTGTCGCGGCTGCAGCGCTTTTGCAGGCAGATGTCCCTGATGCGACGCCCGTAACTGACGCCACCGGGTCGATATTCGATGAGTTGTTCTCTTCCGGCTCGGTGGCCAATGGAACCAAATCCATGGCCGCAGAAGACTTTGAAATTGTCCTGCGATTACTATTTGCCGTCGTGCTATCGGGCATTCTCGCATTCCGCCCGCGAAAGAATGTGCCCCTGTTTCGGCGGAGCCTCTATGTATCTCAAACACAAATACTGTTGGCGGTGGTCGCCGCCGCATTGATGATGGTGGTTGGCGATAATGCGGCACGGGCGTTCGCTATATTTGCAGCTGCGTCCCTGGTGCGTTTTCGTACTAATATCCGCGACCCGAAGGAAATTACGGTGTTGTTGATCAGCCTTGCGTTGGGGCTCGCAGCCGGCGTCGGCCGCTGGGACCTCGGAGTGGCGCTTTGCCTGTTTTCGTTGGCCCTGCTCTGGCTGCTCGAATATAAAGAGAACGAGCAGACGACCCGTTCGATGGAACTGTGTGTCAAGACGCGCCGGCCCGAGAAGACCCAGGAGATACTTAAAAAGATCTTTAAGAGAATGAAGATCGACGCTGAGGTTCGCGAGATCGATCCGCCTGACGGAAAGAAAGGTATCGGGTCGATCACATATTATCTAAATCTGAGGCTAAACCTGACGACCGACCGGTTGAGCGACCGAATACTCGCCGCCGACCCGGAAGACATAGAGGGGATACAGTGGTCTAAGACCAAGGACGCTTCGAATATCTATCAGTAGTTATCGTAAATGTAATAATGGCTTTAGCCGATATCGCGGATGGACCGCGGCGGCTAAAGCCATAACTCATTATTCAACTGACGGATCATTTCGAGGTGCGCGATGAGGCACCGGTGGATGCCAATCGCTCGCTATCAAGCTTTGCGGCAAAGTCCTCGATGAAAACCTTTTGTTTTTGATGGCCCCGCAGCCAAGAGGCATAGAAATCGTAACTCTTCATTTCTCTATACGCCTGCTCTAGTCCCCAGCCGTATTTGGTCATGCGATACGCGGCTCCGGTGATCCCCGTCCTGTGCCGGCCGCCGGCGCAGTGTGCAAAGAAAACTCCTGTCTCAGGGTCATTCGCGAGCCTCAGGAATTCCTCGATATGAGCAGCCTCGGGATAGCCACCGTCGTGCATCGGTATATTGATATACCTGAGTCCCGCTGCCTCTGCCTCACGCTTTTCATAGGGACGGGCATCTGCTTGAAGGTCGATAACGGTCTCGACGCCTAGCGCCTTGAGAGCTTCGAACTGGCGTTGTCCCTGCTTTGGCCGGGCCCCGCGATAATACCGCTCATTCATCTGTCCAAAATTCTTGATCTTGATATTGGGAAAATCTTTACTCGGTGAGTTCTGTGCGTATGTGGCCGCTGAAACGAGTAAAAGCGTTAGGAACGCCGCGACGAAGGTGCGTGAAAACATATTAATAATTCCTGTTCGGTACTCCTGGAAAAAGGCACTCGTGACCATGAGGTATACTAGTCCCGGTTGCTTGTCTGATGGTCTGAGAGCCGTGAGATGCCGGTTTACCGCCTGCCGGCCCATCATGTGTTTATCAGAAGATTGGAAGAAAAAAGTATATGATTAGTTGCCAATATTTTCGCATAAGCCGCGTTGGAGCGTTTGGCCGCCTGTAGACTGCTCGATCGCGATAGACTCGCCAAGGTTCAACGACGGACGAATGCTGCGAAGCAACCATCACCAGGCAAAAGGCGGATCGAGGCCAGACTTTGAAGGGTCGTTCCGATCCGGCCATAACGCGG
>JBBQGO010000361.1:0-3239 GCA_038323125.1 Pyrinomonadales bacterium | reverse complement strand
GAACATTGCCGGCCGCCGAGGGGTCCAGACTCTTCGCCGGTGTGGGCGAATTCTATATTGAGCAGCGTGATTTTGATCTTGCGATACAGTTCTTTAGTGATGCGATCAAGCTTGACGAAAACAATATCTCTGCCAAAACCGGCATTAGTGAGGCACTTGCCGGAAAGGGAGCAGACCTCCTCGTAAAGGACCAGTCGGGCGCGGCAAAGAGCAATTTTCTTGAAGCCCTGGAATACGATCCGAAGAATTCTGCGGCCGCGTTTGGCCTCGGTGAGATCTATGCTGAGCTCGGGCAAAATGAGGAAGCTATTGCCAGCTATGAAAAGGCTCTTCAAAGCGAGAAAGCCCTTACCGAGATATTTGTCCCGCTCGGGATCCTTTATTTTCAGGCAGGTCAAGTCGCCAAGGCCGATGAGTTGTTAACAAAAGCTCTCGCCAGTGCACCCGGATCTGCTCAAACGCAGTTTTTCCTTGGCCTGGTCCGGGCCTCACAAAATCGTAACGAAGAGGCTCTGCTCGGTTTTCAGAAAGCAAAGGAGATCGATCCTGAGTACGCAGAAGCTTTTTACAACTCGGGTGAGGTCCTCGTCCGTCTGAAACGGCCGGCTGAAGCAATACCGGACTATCAACGAGCAGTGGCCATCAAACCTGATTATTTCGACGCGTGGTTAGGTTTAGGTGAAGCGCAGTACCAATCCGATAAATTTACCGATGCCTTAGTGAGTTTCCAAAACGCATCGAAATTAAAGAACGACAACTGGGAAGCGTTCGGCGGGTGGGGAGACAGTTTACTCAAGACCGGCCAATTCAGCGACGCAGCTGCCAAACTCAACCTCGCGGCGCTCTTTCTGACGCGTAACGAGAATTTTGACAAAACGACAGCGGCGGACATATACAGCAAAGTGGGCTACGCATATGGGCAGCAGTGTGAGATCGATACGGCGAACATTAGGCCGTGCCAATGGTCCGCTGCCATCAAGGCACTTGAAAAAGCGATCGAGTTGGGCGGCGACTCGATAGACTACTCGAATCTGGGCTGGGCTTTCTTTAACGCGTCGAGGATCGATCTGCGGGACAAGCGTGTTGCCGAGCAGCAGGACAAACTGCTCAAGGCAAAAACGGCGCTCATGAAGGTTACATCGACGGATCCGGTCATAGCTGATAGTGCTCAGCAGAACCTGGGGGCTGTGTTAAATGACATGGGCGACTTTGCCGGTGCGATCGTCGCGCTCAAGAAAGTATATGACGGTCACCCGGAATGGACATTTTCAGGATATGCCCTCGGTACTGCTTATTTCAAAGTGAATGACTTTGATAACTCTGCGAAAACACTGCGTCAGGTCGTCGATCGGGGCCCGGGCCCGCATTATCTTGCGGCCTTGAAAAACCTCGGAGTAGCCGAGATCAAACGTAAGAACGGCAAGGAAGTTAAGAGAATAGTCGAAGAACTTAGAAAGGTCAGTCCGGCCGATGCACTTGCCCTGGAGCGCGATATGAAGGCCGCGAGACTGTAGTCATGGGTCGACGACTGATGATCGACCGTGATGTGTCGCTTGCCCCGTTTACCACCTTGGGCATTGGCGGCAGCGCAAACTATTTTGCAAAAGTCGGAAACGAGAACGAGGTGGATGAGGCCGTTAGGTTCGCGAAAGCGTCAAACCTCGGCCTTTTCGTACTTGGCGGCGGCAGCAATGTTCTGATCTCAGACAGTGGTTTTAGCGGGCTCACGATGCGTGTAGCAGTGACGGGGATCGAGACCCTCGAAAGCGACCCCGCGGGCAAAGAAGTTTATGTGACCGCAGGTGCAGGCGAAGACTGGGACCGGTTCGTGGCGTTTTGTGTCGCCAATGATCTCGCGGGGGTGGAATGTCTCAGCGGCATACCGGGACTCGTCGGCGGCACGCCCGTTCAAAATGTCGGGGCTTACGGACAGGAGGTCGCGGAGACGATCGTATCCGTACGCTGTTACGACAGGACAACGGGTACCTTTAACCTTCTCAGCAACCGTGAATGCGGATTCTCATATAGAAGCAGCATTTTTAATTCGACGGACCGTGAACGTTATATCGTCGTCGGCGTTACCTACCGGCTGCTGCGCGGCGGTGCCGCGAAGGTGGCGTACAAAGACCTGGTCGAAATGTTTGACGATCGCCGCCCGTCGCTTAGCGAGGTGCGTGAGGCGGTGTTGAAGATACGGCGCAAGAAATCGATGGTTATCGATCCCGACGATCCAAATTCGAAAAGCGTCGGCTCGTTCTTTAAGAACCCGGTCATTTCGTACCAGGAACTGGAAAGGCTCAAAAAGGCAGATGTTGGTATGCCTTTTTTTGAGTTCGGGGAAATGGCAAAGATCCCAGCGGCATGGCTTATAGAAAGGGCGGGATTTAACAAAGGATATGCGCTCGGCGGAGCCGGTATATCGGCAAATCATACTCTCGCATTGATAAATCGCGGTGGTGCTACCGCCGCCGAGATCCTCGCCCTTAAGGATCAGATACAAAAGGCTGTCCATTCTAAATTTGGCATTTTGCTCCAGCCCGAGCCGATCTATATCGCCTAGCGGCACGCGAATCGTAAGACTTCCTTATTTAACTACCCTCTTAGATAAATCAATTAGAAACGTCATCTAACGCTACTAACCCAAGGTTTAACGCCGATTCGCGAGATCCCTGAGAGGATTTTTACCACAGAGGGCACAGAGACGCTTCTCAAGGTCCATTCGTGTGTTTCGCGGGCGAAATTCTTCTCGGAGAAATGATTTTGATAGCGGAGAAGTGATTTTATAACCGGCGAAATGATTTTATTACTGGCGAAATGATTTTATAAGTGGAGAAATGATTTTTCCCGCCGGCGAAGTGATTTTATTACTGGCGAAATGATTTTATTAGTAGCGAAATGATTTAATAACTTCGCCGCGCTCAAACTCCAAGTGCAACATTCAGGAGGAAATAAATATGAAAGAATGTTGCATGACAAAAAGGTACAAACATCTCAATCTTGAAGATCGGATAAAGATACAAGTTAATCTTCAGGTGGGACTCAACCCCGCCGCAATTGCGGCGGGGTTGAGTCGGCCGGTTTCGTGCGTTACTCGGGAACTTGCCAGCAATGGCTGGGTGGCTCCAGTACCGAAGCCGGGACGTGGGCGGCCACGCAAACGGCATCAACGAAAATACTAATGGCCTTCTACGCGAGTTCATGCCAAAAGGCACTGACCTCTCAACCTTTTCCCAGGACCA
>JBBQGO010000360.1:0-3256 GCA_038323125.1 Pyrinomonadales bacterium | reverse complement strand
CTGATGCGATCCGTGACCGGGTCAATGATGGATGATGCAAGCTAATTATAACGGCGGACGGAGGGTACCGCCGCGGGTCTGAGATCAAGCTAAAGGAGATCGTGGCCGAAGCCGCCAGCCAGTGCCCGGTCGTTGAAAACGTCATCGTCTATCAGCGGACAGGGTCGAAAGTCAAGATGCGTCCGGGCCGTGATCACTGGTGGCACGAACTGACGAAAACGGTAGGTGCACACTGCGATGCAGAGGAACTGGATTCCGAACATCCGCTATATATCCTCTATACCTCCGGCACCACCGGCAAGCCCAAGGGGATCCTGCACACTACCGGCGGCTATCTCACGCAGGCGGCGTATACGACTAAGATCGTTTTTGATCTCAAGGATGAGGACGTTTACTGGTGTACGGCCGATATTGGATGGGTGACGGGACACAGCTATGTTGTTTATGGCCCGCTAGCCAACGGGGCCACTGTCTTTATGTACGAAGGTGCACCCAACTACCCTGACTTTGACCGGTTTTGGGACATGATCGAGCGGCACCGCATCACGATCTTTTACACGGCTCCGACGGCAATTCGGTCTTTTATAAAATGGGGCGAACAACACGTTCTAAAGCATGACCTTTCAAGCCTGAGACTCCTCGGGACTGTCGGCGAGCCGATCAACCCCGAAGCATGGATGTGGTACCGCGAGATCATCGGCAAGGGCCGGTGCCCAATCGTGGACACGTGGTGGCAAACCGAGACCGGAGCGATCATGATCTCGCCGCTGCCCGGAGCAACCCCCACTGTGCCCGGAACGGCCACACGGCCGCTGCCCGGCATCATGCTCGATATCGTTACTAAGGCAGGTAAGCCCGTCGGTGCCGGTGAGGGCGGCTATCTGGTCGTGACCCATCCCTGGCCATCGATGCTACGTACCCTGTGGGGCGACGATGAGCGTTATAAACAGGCATATTGGTCTGAGATACCCGGGTTTTATTTCGCTGGTGATGGAGCACGCCGCGATGAAATGGGCAATTACTGGATCATGGGCCGCGTCGATGATGTCATCAATGTCAGCGGCCATCGACTGGGGACCGCGGAGATAGAGTCTGCGCTGGTCTCGCACGAAGCAGTTGCCGAGGCGGCTGTTGTCGGCCGGCCTGACGAACTCAAGGGACAGGCCATATCTGCCTTCGTGACGCTTGAAGGGGGGCGTACGGGCAATGACGAACTCAAAGACGCCCTGAGGGCCCATGTAACGAAAGAGATCGGTGCTCTGGCGAGGCCTGACGACATCAGATTCACGGATATGCTGCCAAAAACGCGCTCGGGCAAGATAATGCGCCGCCTGCTCCGCGAACTCGCATCAAGCGGATCGGTCGCGGGCGACGTAACGACCCTTGAGGATTTTTCTGTACTTGAAAAACTGCGCGAAGAGGAAGAATAAGAGATGTCCGAGAAAGCTCCGAAACGCCCGAGCCCAACCCAGGAGCTCACAGACACCGGCCTGGAATTCTACAGGCGCGGATGGGCCTTCGGAGCCAGCGGCAATTTCAGCGTGCTGCTCGCCCGCCGTCCGCTCAGGCTCTGCATAACCAGCGCCGGAAATGAAAAGGGTACGCTCGACGAAACTAACTTTCTCGAACTCGACGACGACGCCGAGATCGTTCAGGGTTTTGGCCGTCCGTCGGACGAGACGATGCTGCACCTGTCGATCTACCGGCTGCGCCCCAAGGCGCGATGCATACTCTACTCACACTCCGTCGCGGGCATGCTTCTTTCTGATAAGTTTTTTGTCGACGGCTCAATAAGCGTGCAGGGGTATGAGGTGCTGAAAGGCCTGTCGGGTGTCAGTTCCCATGACCATACCGAGCGGGTGCCTATCGTTGAAAATTCCTCGGACCAGATAGCCCTCTCGCATGTGGTCGAAAACGTCCTGATCGAAAACCCGTCGATCCACGGGATCTACATCCGACGACACGGCCTGTATTCGTGGGGCGAGACCGTCGAGCAAGCCCGGCGCAATATCGAGATATTTGAGTTTTTATTTGAGGTGATCAACCGTTCGTCGACGTGAGCCATTATGGGAATTGATGAGCATTCTGTAGGGGAGAATGATGATGAGGCCCGCCGCGAGATATTGAGGCTGTCTGAGCAATGGGCGTCGGCGGTCGTAATGATGTTGACAGGATCGGCGATTTCATGGCCGATGACTGGATCATGGTCTCAAACCGCGGGGTCAGCATTAAAGAACATTTCCTTTCCTTTGTCAGATCCGGAATGCTTACCCATGACGCGATGGATATGGCCGCCTTGCTGAGATCAGGATCTATGGGGATATGGCGATCCTCGCGGCTCGCGTTACGAATACGGCAAATTTTGACGGCCAGACCTTTTTGGCCAACGAATGGACCACCGATGTATTTCGAAAGATGGACGGCCGCTGGAAATGCGTGATGACGCATATTACGCCCGTCGACGAATCGCTGTCACAGATAGATCAGACGGCCTGAAGATCGCCGGGTGATCCGCGCCTCGCCGTCCGGGCGGGTCAGTCACCCGCCGGGCCCGTTTTGGCAAAATACCCCTGCCGGTGCGTCACCTTGACTTTGTCTTTCTGAAGTTGCTGGTTGGTTAGCTGGATGTCGATCTTGCGATACGACCCGTCCCGGTTTTGATTCGTGGGTTCGTACGCCACGAGGTATTGCGAACGCATCTCCTCCTGGATCTGTGCAAATGCCTCGCGAAGCTCTCTTTCGTCCTTCGGAAAATAAGCCCGGCCGCCTGTTCGTTCCGATATCTTATTTAATGAACCCCTGTCTACACCATATTGAAAGTTATCGCCGACACCTATTGAATAAATGATCGCTTCCGAGCGAAGCGCCGACTGAACTGCCTCGTCCAATTTCTTTTTGCCCGATGTGTTTACACCATCGCTCAACAGAATGATCGCGCGCCGCGTCTTTTCAGGCGCCGGGCCGAGGATCTCGTCCGAGGTTACCCAAATGGCATCCCAGATCGCCGTCGACCCTGCGATCATCTGGTTATCGCCCGAGATGGGCGGGGTGCCAGCGATCACGCCACCGCCAATATATCCTGACGGTGCGGTAAATCTTACGCGCTCAATTGCGCGGCGCAGACGACTGAGGTTGTTTGTCATGCCCTGTTCGAGCGTTGCTTCGCCGGTAAATGATATTATCGCGACCTCGTCTTTCGAGGGCCTTACAACAGTTTCCAGGAACGACATCGCCGCTGCCTTTTCTTCCGGCAAAG
>JBBQGO010000359.1:0-3260 GCA_038323125.1 Pyrinomonadales bacterium | reverse complement strand
ACCTTTCAGCCATTTCTTTGGCTACATTAGTCACAAACCCTAGTCGATTTTGCAGGTCATGTGCCTTAGCAGTCATAACTACGGAATTCCACTCCAGATCGGGAAACCTAAAAAGCAGCCAGGGAAGAGCCTCTACTAATCGGGCATCACGCCTATCAGAATTTAGAGCTGAAAGAAGAACATCAGCAGGGTTCTTGCGTCGTGATCTCTTCCAATGCGAAAACCCTATATACCCAAGCGTAGCCAGGTCAGACGTTAATTGATCGTCTGACGTTTTGCTAACCTTATAAGAATTCATCTTGGCAGGCAGCTCGGTCAGTTTTAAATTAAACACTCTTACCACTTTTCTTTTTAGTTCTTCGGTGAGAGGCCTCTCGCCGCTTTCTAACAATGAAAGATACGTTTGCGAAACACCCAGGCGTCGTGATGCCTGTTCCTGCGTGAGGTCACAATTCTTGCGATGTTCTTTTAATTCTCGACCCGTCATATGTTTCCCATCTGTTGTAATATTACAGCTATGTAATATCCTGCCGTTGTTTAGATAATTGTTCAGGAACCTATTTCTTATTCAGCTATTCAGCTCTCGTAGCCCAAGCGTAAGCGTGGGGTGGGCAAAAAGCTGAGGATCGTGGAACACTGAGTTGGTTCGAGAGTTACGGCTGCTTTTCTGCGGTCGCATCAACAATTCCCAGGGTGATCAGAATCTGATGAGTTTGACCGTCGTGTGCGAGTGGAATCTTGTTCTCGGTTAGCGGTTGATCGTCAAGTCGAATCTCAACGACGCCACGGCATACGCCTATGGGATTTTCGACCTTGATCTCATAGATGGTTTCACCCCGCCGGTAAATGATCTCGAATTCGTGCCAACCGCGTGGTATGCACGGTTCTACGGTCAGGAACTTGTCGGAGGTCAGGCGGAACCCTAGCATGTTTTCAATCGCCGCTCGGTACATCCAACCCGCCGCACCCGTGTACCAGGTCCATCCGCCGCGGCCCATGTGCGCCGGATGAGCGTATACATCACCCGCCGCAACGTAGGGTTCGACCTTGTACTTATGCAGTCCGGCCCGCGTCGAGGCATGATTGATTGGATTGAGCAGTGCGAAAAGCTCGCCGGCTTCATCTCCGTTACCCATCATCGCTAACGCGATCAGTGTCCAGATCGCGGCGTGAGTGTACTGTCCGCCATTTTCGCGCACGCCCGGCAAGTATCCCTTGATGTAACCGGGTGACAAGACGCCGTCATTAAACGGGGGTGTGAAAAGGAGAACCAACCCATCGCCGCGTTTGATCAAATACTCGTCAACCGACGCCATGGCACGCGTTTGGCGGTTTGGTTCCGCTGCACCGGAGATCACCCCCCACGACTGAACTATCGAATCGATGCGGCATTCATCATTTTGCGCTGATCCGAGCGGTGTTCCGTCATCAAAATAGGCCCGGCGGTACCAGTCGCCATCCCAGGCGTTTTCTTCGATGGCCCGGCTTAGTTTTTTGAGGTGTTTGCTGTATTTGGCGATGCGATCGCTGGCGTCAAATTCCTTGCAAAACGGCAGGAAGTCATTGATCGTTTTATGGAGAAACCACGCAACCCACACGCTTTCGCCTTTTCCGCCGTTGCCGACCTGATTCATGCCGTCGTTCCAATCGCCCGATCCCATCAACGGCAGGCCGTGTGAGCCGACGTTTAAGCTGCGGTCGATAGCGCGGGCGCAGTGCTCGAAAACGGTCGCCGTTTCAGCGGAAATGGTCGGCTGGCGGTAAGAATCGTCTTCCTCCGGAACGAGCAACGGGGCTTCGATAAACGGTACTATCTCTCTAAATACCGAATGATCTCCGGTAGTCGCGGCATAAAAGCTCGTGACAAACGGCAGCCACAACAGATCGTCGGAGAAGCGTGTGCGAACTCCGCGACCCGTCGGCGGATGCCACCAATGCTGAACATCGCCCTCGGCGAATTGATGTGCGGCCGCAAGCAGGATCTGTTCACGTGCGATCGCCGGCCGTGTGTAAACGAGCGACATTACATCCTGCAACTGGTCGCGAAAGCCAAACGCTCCTCCCGACTGATAAAACGCTGAACGTGCCCAGATGCGGCAAACGAGCGTTTGGTAGAGCAGCCAGCGGTTGACTATCATATCGAGTGCTGCGTCGGGTGTTCTGACCTGGATAGCCGTTAGAGCCTCTTGCCAGTAACCCTTTACATCCCGAAAGGCTTCTTTCACTTTAGCAAGGTCCCGATACGTGCGGACCGTTTCCTGGGCTCCCTCGGCCGACGAGTCGTCGCCGAGCAGAAAGGCGATCTCTCGCTCCTCGCCGGGCGCGAGTGCGACCATGGTCTGAAGCGCAACGCACGGGTCGAGTCCGGCGCCGTCACGTCCGGCCAGCTTTTCACGCGTCAACGCTGCGGGCCTTGCCAGACTGCCGTTACGCCCGATAAATTCGCGTCGGTCGCAGGTAAAGGAACTGGGGTGGCCGTTCAAGGCAAAGAACGCCACTCGTCCCGCGAATTCGTTGTTGTACGGATTACGGGCGAGTATGACCCCGGTAGTTGGATCGGCCTCGAGGATGATCTGCCGGGCTGTTTTTTCACGGATGGTGCCCAGTACCAGTTCCGTGTAACTTGTAATCGAGATTGTCCTGACGCGGTCCGTGTTATTTCGCAGACGCAGCAGCGAGATTTTGACCCGCGCATCGAGCGGCACAAACATCAGTAATTCCTGCTCAATGCCGTGGCTGGTATGTTCAAAAATAGTATAGCCCTGTCCGTGCCTGATGCTGTACGGTTCGGTTTCGCGGATCGGCAGAGGCGTCGGCGACCAGATAGTTCCCGAATCTTCGTCGCGCAGGTATATGATCTCGCCGGGCGGATCGCTCACCGCGTCATTCGACCAGGGCGTCAGACGGTTTTCGCGGCTGTTGACCGACCACGTAAAACCGGAGCCGGTTTCCGATACTTGAAAACCAAACTCCTTTTCATTTGCGATGACGTTCAGCCACGGAGCAGGAGTCCATTGATTTTCGCCGAGGATGGTCACATATTCCTTGCCCTCGTCCGCGAAACCGCCGATCCCGTTAAAAAAGGTCAGCGCCGGAATAGGAGTAGTCGGTTCGGGATAGGACTGAGCCGCATCGCGAGCCGTGAATCGGGGCGGAAGCCTTTCTTCGACTGGCCGCTCTGCCATCTGATTTTCAAACGTGCCGCGCTCGGCTACGATCACCACGCGGGCGACTGAGTGCAACAGCAACCGGTCTACCTC
>JBBQGO010000358.1:0-3287 GCA_038323125.1 Pyrinomonadales bacterium | reverse complement strand
TGGTACATTTACAACAGTAGCGATAATACTGTGTCGGGTGTTCAGTTCGGCTCCAGTGAAGATCTGCCTGTACCCGCCGATTATAACGGTGACGGCGTCGATCAGATCGCCGTTTTCAGGCCGTCGACCGGTACATGGTATATCAGAAATAGTGCCACGCCCGGTGACTATAGCTTCTTCCTGTTCGGACTAGAGGGCGATAAGCCAACGCTTGGTGATTTTGACGGCGACGGCAGATCCGATCTTGCCCTATTTCGTCCTTCGACCGGTGCATGGTATCACGTCAGGAGTTCGGATGGAACGTTCTTTGGCGAACAATTCGGAATTGAAACCGATATGCCTGTCGCTGCTGACTATGATGGCGACGGAAAAACCGACATCGCAGTATTCCGTCAAGCGGAAGGCAATTGGTATGTAAAGAGAAGTAGTCTTGCGGTACCTGAAGCCTTCGCGACCTACCCGTGGGGCCAGGCCGGAGATATCCCTGCACAGGCCGATTACAGCGGTGACGGTATGGCATGTCTCGCAGTATTCCGACCATCGGAAGGAGTCTGGTACATAATAAACCCATCGACCGGTATGTTCTCTGTAACACCATTTGGTACGAGCGGTGATATTCCGACGCAGTCGGCGTTTAACTATTAAACGCGACTAGCGAGGGTTTTAACTTAACCACAAGAGGCCGCCCCAAAAGGGCGGCCTCGTTTTATTTAAGAGAGTCAGCTTCCGCCTCATTGAAAAGGGAGATAGGTGCCCGGGAATGGAGATAGTGTGAAGACTAGTCAACGCAGGCCCTAAGCGAGCGGGCAAAAGAAAGCCGTCCACCTTCTTGGTCGGACGGCTTCTTGCTCTGAAATTATAGGTTTCATCCTGGTGATATCGAGATCTTACTCCGCTGCCATCAGATCCGCGTACTGCCCGCTCTCTACCCACGTGAGGATCTCGCCGACCCGCCAGACCGGGAATGGGTGCGACAGGCCAGCGGCCATGATGTCGGCCCAAAACTTGTCCAACTTGTTTTCGTCATAGTTCTTCTGAAACTCGCGTCCCTGCTCGAGAAAGAGTTCGTAATCGATCTTGGATGCAAAGGTGCCGCCGGCGAGCTTCATCATCGTTCGCCCGATCACGTGTGCGTCCTGAGTGACGAGTAGTGCAGCACGGTCACAGGAAAGCTCAGCCCGCCGGGCCCATGCGAGCAATGCGCTGCTGATACCGGCCGACACAATGAACTTAATTATTTCCGAACCCGGTATCAGCCGTGCGACCGAAATGTTCGCCAGGGCTTCCATAAGGCGCGCCGCCGTCAGGTAGAGTACGTGTTCGGCGTGGATATGGCCTACTTCGTGGGCGATGACGGCGAGGGTCTCCTCATCGTTCAGCCTCTCGATCAATGCGGAGTGGAGAACAATGATCGGCTTTTCTACCCCGCCCGTAAAAGCGTTGACGAGCGGATTCTGCTGCACGAACATATCTGGCATTTCAACACCGAGCGTCGTACACGCTATCTGCAGCTTTACGTGCAGGTCGGGACACTGCTTTGGCGTGACCTTAACGGCGCTTGCCATAAACGAAACCCGTATCGCCGATTCGCCCGTCCAGGCGAGCAGCTTTTTTAAGGCGGAGTCCACACCGGGGATCGCCTTAAGTGAGGCAAGTGCCTTGCTGTCAGCAGGATGAACATAATCATGCTTGCTCAGATCGGCAAACTTTTTATGCCCTTCATTCGACAGCGGCAGCTTGCATTTGCCGCAGTTGGCGGAATTATTGCTGTAACCAGACTTTACCGCGTTCTTCTGCCCGCAATACCGGCAGCGAACGGACAGGTTTTTTGAAAGTGCTTCCGATGACTCGGATGATTCAGATGGCTTTTTTGGCATAGATAGAGTCTATTTCAATTGATCGCAATTATTCAAATATATAGCGAGCAAGTCGTATTAGCGGATCATTTTAAGGCGGGCCACCGTTTCTACATGATGGGTTTGCGGAAATAGGTCAATGGCCGTTATGGACTCGATCGAATATCCGGCGTCGAGCAAGGTGCGAAGATCCCGGGCGAGAATGGACGGTTCGCACGAAACGTATGATATTTGTCTCGGAGCTAGCTCCCCTATGGCCCGGATCGTATTTTTGCCGGTACCGCTTCGCGGTGGGTCGAGCAGTAAAAAGTCAACATCTCTGGTTTTATTTTCACGCAGGAAATGATCGACGCTTTTGCCCGAGATCTTTACGTTTTCAAGGCCCGCTCGGGCGACATTACGCTTTGCAAACTCGACGGCCTCCGGATCACCTTCAACTCCGATTACATGTTCAAACCGCCGGCCCAGCGGCAACGAGAAGAGCCCGACCCCGCAATAAAGGTCAAAGGCCATTATGCCGCCGATCTCTCCGATCGCAGTTTCGATAAGGCCGGGGATCAGGAGTTGGTTAGCCTGAAAGAAAGATCGTGCGGAAAATGAATACTGCTCACCGCTGACGTTCACTGTTATCTCGGCAGGGGGTTTGTGGCTGCCGTGGGAGTTCTTTGAAATTGATCCTTGATCGTCGGCTGCAGCCTCTAGTTGGCCACGCTCAGCGATATCCCCATTCCAGTCCATGCCGTCTCGGAATGACCTCAGTGTGGATTCTAGCGCAGGTGACAGGATCGGACAGGCATTTACGTCGATAACTTCATGTGAGTCACGTCGAAAATAGCCGAAAGCTCGCGATCGGTGGTCGATCTGCCACCGTACACGCGATCGATAACCAAATTCTGCGGGGCTCGAAATGATGGGTATTTCGATTTCGTAACTGATCTTACCGATGCGCTGCAGGCAATCACGGATGATGCCGACCTTTGCCGCAAGCTGAGCGGCGTATGTCATCTGCTGAAAATCGCACCCGCCGCAAGTTCCGACATAAACGCATGGCGGAACGATACGGTCCGGTCCGGGGCTGGTGATCTCAACGATCTCGGCAAAAGCGAGGCGCTTCTTTATTTCGCGGATCTCGACGCGCAGTTCATCGCCCACGACCGCCAGGGGTATCAAGATCGTCACCCTCTCGGCGAAGGCGATCCCAAACCCGCGTGGAACGATCTTCTCAACCCTTACATCAATGATCTGTCCAACCGTGTATTCTGTGCTCAAGCTATAT
This sequence comes from Pyrinomonadales bacterium, assembly GCA_038323125.1. Lineage (GTDB taxonomy): Bacteria > Acidobacteriota > Blastocatellia > Pyrinomonadales > Pyrinomonadaceae > OLB17. Next base: position 155 of record JBBQGO010000358.1, on the reverse strand, counting down.
TCTCAACGTCGATCTCGATACCGCCGACAAAATTGGAAAATAAATTATATAGCAAGGCTCCGATCACACCCCCGATAAACCCCATCAGGCCCATGAAAAGCGGCATACCGATCATTACAACAATGCCGAGCACGATACCTCCGCCGCCGACGGCG
>JBBQGO010000357.1:0-3292 GCA_038323125.1 Pyrinomonadales bacterium | reverse complement strand
TGAGCGGCGGATGCTTGGCGACCTCGGCCGCCGGTTGCGCGGCATGATGACACGCTATGCAGGCGATAGCCCCGCTTTGATCGATCGTGTAGGTTCCGCCATTGTGCTTCGCGTGACTGAATGTGACCTTTCCGAGTTTTGCATCCTGTCCTAAAACGATCCCCTCCGGAACCTTCGGCGGGTCTTGGGTCTGAGCCTTACTCTGAATGGCTCCTGCGTTATAACCGATAACGGCGCAGAAAACGCTCATGACCGTCGCGAACATAATCTTCCGTTTCATCACTTTCCTCCTTGTTAAACGCCTGAGTGAAAAGCACGTCGTGACACGAGATTCACCATGGGCGTCGCTGATATGCGGTGACATATGCGTCACCGTCAACCACGATCATCGGATCCCCAGTCTTAGGATGGTTCCGGAGCTCGATAGGATATACTGTTCGGCCTCGCGTATTGGAGTTTGAAGTCAATGTAGTCCTGGTGGCCGACCACCGGCCCGCGTCGTAGTCTTGAGAAGACGTTCCGCCGTAGGCCCCGCTAGACGATGTTTCAGACGACTACTCATAGGTGCCACTGGCATCAAGCACAAAACAGCGGTTGGACATACGCGAGTTAGAACCCGTGAGATTGGACATATAGCACCACTTTCCGACCAGAGCCTGCATCACGCCACCCGCTGCGGTACCGCCATCCTTATTGACTTTTCCACCCGCTTTTGCCCGCACATAGACCATTTCCCTGCCCTCGACATCTACGGTAAGGGTATCGCCGTCGAGTTGGAACGGAATAGCCATTGCGCCGTCCTCGCCTATGACATTAATGACCGAACCCTTCACCCGATAGGCATACTCTTCGTTATTGATGGTAAGCGAACCATTAGCCCGGATCTGCACCTGTGTACCATCATCGTCGCAGACCCAATTGCCGACCAACGGATTATTAGCTTTTTCCTGAGCAAACGTTCCCACAGCAAAAGCCCCGAATACAAGCATAAACAACAGTGTTGACAGTGACTGCCTTCTCATAATTGTTCTCCTTCCAATTTCCAATTTTATAACCGCTTCGTATACGATTTGCAAACAAAATTCCGTTGTTCGCGTGCTGGTCTATCTGGACTCTATCTCCTAAATTTATTCCAAGCTGATTTTGCAACCTTCGCTATGACACCCTCGCGGGTTTTCTCGTCCGCCGGCGAGTCGCCTACGAACACAGCGATCAAAATATGGTTTCCGTTTGGAAGCGTGATTATCCCAATGTCGTTCGTTGACGCGGTGATTCCATTGCGCGACCCGGATGTGCCGGTCTTATGGGCGACTGCAGTGCCGAAGGGCAGAAGTCCTTTCAGGCGGTTGGCTCCAGGGGGGGAGCCAATCATATATCCGAGCAGCAATTCCCGGTTTTCGGCCGAGATACCATTCCCTTCCTGAAGGCAGCGTAATAAGGCGACGGCCGCATTTGGTGTGGTCCAGTTTTCATATTGCGTCTGCCAATCGCGTAAGAATTCCTTTTCGGTGTTGACAATCGCGACATCCCGTATACCGATCGCCGTCAGATAATTCTGGACCGCATCGGGCCCGCTGGCGAGCCTCAGCAATACATCGCTTGCCGTGCCGTCACTTTCCATCATTGAGTACCCGTTCAACTCCCCGACGGTCAGCGTTGCTCCGTTGGGGTGTTTATCCCTGATCGGGGAACGCTGTCCCGGCCGAACGAAATCATCCTGTGTCACTCCGATCTGCTCATCGAGAGCGAGGCGTTCGGCATCGACCTCGTGCAGGACGGCCATTGCAATATGCAGCTTATACACGCTCTGCATTGCAAATCGAGTGTCCGCATTTATTGCAACGGCGTCTCCGGTCTCAAGTACGAGCGCTGCGACGCCTACTGTCCCTTTCGCATCGGCGGTGATGGACTCGATCTGCCGCTGCAGTTCTGTGTCGGGGTTCAGTCGAAGTTCAGCGGGTTCCTCAAATGGGGTTGTCCTCTCCGGCGGCGGAGAAGGAAAACCGCTCGTGAGTTTGTCAAATCTTTCACAGCCACACGTCGCGGCGGCAAATGCGAGAAGTATGAAGGCGCGGATGATCATAAAATGAACTCGCCGGTTCAGCGGGGCAGCCGCTCCCGATGACGGCTAAAGAAGTGTACCCTCAATACCGCACGGTATCGAATAAACTGTGTCGTTGGTCGCGACTATCATTTCGCCCGCCCGCGTGAAACACAATCCCACTACGTTGTTACCCGCGACGAAATGTTCGGCGCCCGAGCCGTCGGGGTCGATCTTAACAATGCCGTGACGCCCCTGGTAACATGCGGCGACGTAGAGGTTACCTGCTTTATCGAACGCCATCCCCTGCGGCCGGCCGAGGCCGCGAAAGAACTTTTCGTCAAAGCCTTCTTTGTCGACGACATGAACCGCATCGTAGCTCGCAAGGGCGGGTGATGTGACAAAGAGCCTTCCATCGGGTCCGAACGCCATATGATAAGCGGCTACCGATGGGTCCATAACCGTAAAAGTCTCGACCGCCGAAAATTCTTTAACAAAGAAGATCGTTCCGGACCGGTCACCAATATACATCAGCCCATTCGAATCAAATGCAATGCCGGTTGCAATGCCGAGGCCGGTCGCGTACACCGTACTGGCGCCGTCTCGCCCAACGGCGTAGACCTCGCCCTGGGCGCGATTCGTCACAAACATCTGGCCCTGAGGGTCAAAGGCAATTCCCGTGGGATTGAGTACTGCCTCGGGCAGTTCATCAAGGTACCCATCAGCCTCCAATCGGAAGAGTGTCGCGGCAAGGTACTGTCCGCGGGCACCTGACCGCGTCAAGATCAATGCATCGTCCGATGGGTCGACCGCCGGGTTGGCAACGATATGCATGCCGTCGACCAATTTGCGCCCAATATTTAATTCGATCTTATTACTGACGGCACCAGTGCTCTCCAGATGGATCGCAGTTTTCGTACCGGCGATCTCCTCCGGCACGATCGCGAGTATCCGCGTTGACGATGCAGCCACCAACCGGCACTGCATGCCTTCGATATAGCAGCCATCGGGAGTTCCGGCATCCAGCCGAAATCCGTCGCACGTTACCGCGATCTCTCCGCCGGGAATAGCGTAGGGTGGGTCGACCGAGATTATCTTTACTGGCTTGTCCATTGCTATTCTGATTCTACGTCGCATACCAGGCAGTGTCTATTTTCGGGCCGGCCCGGGTCCCGAGAAAATGATGTCAAAACTCTTTAGAAATGTCCTATGTTTCAACTCTTTAGAAATGTCCTATATTTCATGGTTTAG
>JBBQGO010000356.1:0-3316 GCA_038323125.1 Pyrinomonadales bacterium | reverse complement strand
CACCGCATCGGGACCGATGGAATCGATACGGCTAATGCTTGCCGCTGCGATTGATAACGCCGGCCTCTTTCCGCCTGCGGCTCTGTCGATGCCCGAGGCGGTCATCAATTATGCGACCTACCGGAACAGTAACTACAACTGGATGCTGGGCCGATTTGTCGTAACGGCCGCCCGACTCGGGGAGTTTTATGAAACGGCACGCGATTTTGTCTCGCGCGATGCGGCAACGGCATGGCGGGTGAGCGTCGTGTCCGGCGATGACGTTTCAGCCACACTCGAGATCATCGACACGTTCAATGCATCGAACGGCCCGGGCATAGTGTGCGATACCGTTGAGATCAGGGCCGCTTCCGCGTCAGTGATCGGGGACGCGACAAAGCAATTGCCCGACGGCGTGACCGCCTACTTTGAGTTGGCCGTCGATGACAAGATGGCCGATCTGATCGCAACCCTGGCAGAAGCGGGACAGCGAGCCAAGATACGGACCGGCGGGGTTACGCCCGATGCTTTCCCCACAACCCCGGATGTCATTCGCTTTGTCCGAGCCTGTCTCGCAGCAAATGTATTGTTTAAGGCGACTGCGGGCCTCCATCATCCTATCCGCTGCTTTCGCCCGCTAACTTACGAAAATAACTCGCCGGAAGCAACGATGCACGGTTTTCTCAATATGTTCCTGATGACCGGTTTTGCCCGCGAAGGCTATCGCACCGATCTGCTCGAAGATATTATGGAAGAGGAGTTCGAAGAGGTATTTCGCTTCGAAGATCAGGCCGTCACCTGGCGAAACGACTTTTCACTCAACATATGGCAGATCGAACGCCTGCGTTCGTACGGCATACAGTCGTTCGGCTCGTGCTCATTCGACGAACCCGTTGCCGACCTGCAAAAGCTCGGAGTACTGTAAGAGGATCTGCCCGCGAAATACGCGAAACATACGAAAAAAGGGGCAGATCGAGAAGGCGGGTGACGTCGACGATATCGGTTATGGGATAATGCTTTAAGCCTTCTTAATTTTCGTGTCTTTTGCATATTTCGCGGGCACAAACTCTTATGATTAACGAAATTAACGAAACTCACGACCCTAACCTCAAAAGCTGGGTCGAATCTGCTAATGATCCTAATACGGATTTTCCGATACAGAATTTGCCGTTTTGTATCCACAAAAGTTCGCGAGTTTCACATTTGCCCTGTTTAGGCATAGTGATCGGAAATGCAGTTCTCGACTTGGTCGCGTTAGATGCCGGCGGAACAGAGGGGACTGGGATCACTCTTCTTGACGACATAGGAGACGCTGTTCACGGATGGACCGACGATGCCGGCTTGGACTGGTATGTCATGCGTTCGGGGGTCGCGTCTGAGATTAGATCACGAATTTCCCAACTGTTGCGGCACGACAATCCACTTCTTCGGGATCATCCGAGAGTGACCGACACGCTGATATCCCTCGGCGAAGCAGATATTTTATCGCCTGTAGAAAAAATTGGCGACTATACCGACTTCTACTGCTCGATCTATCACGCGACTAATGTGGGGTCGATGTTTCGGCCGGACAATCCGTTGCTGCCCAATTATAAGTATGTACCGATCGGGTATCATGGGCGGGCTTCGAGCATTGTGGTGAGTGGGACGGACATTAAACGGCCCCATGGGCAGAACCGGAGTGACGCGGAGGCTTCGCCGGTCTTTATCCCATGTAAAAATCTTGATTACGAGATGGAGGTCGGCTTTTTTGTCGGGCAGGGAAATGATCAGGGAACGTCGATACCCATCGCGGATGCAGAAAAACATATTTTTGGCCTGTGCCTCGTAAACGACTGGTCGGCACGCGACATACAGGCGTGGGAATACCAGCCGCTCGGGCCGTTTCTGGCTAAAAGCTTTGCGACCACGATCTCGCCGTTTGTTGTGACGATGGAGGCCCTGGCACCATTTAGAACAAAGGCGTTTGAACGCGATCCGGATGATCCAAAGCCGCTCGATTATCTCGCTGATGAGAACATCGAGAAATTCGGCGGCATCGACGTCAAACTTGAGGTCTATATCCAAACGCAAAAGATGCGTGACGAGAACATTGAACCCTATATGCTCTCGCGTTCGAACATGAAGGACCTCTATTGGACTATCGGACAGATGCTCACCCACCACGCGTCAAACGGCTGTAACCTGCAGACCGGTGACTTGATGGCTACGGGTACGATCAGCGGTAAGGAAAAGAGCGAACGTGGTTCGATGCTCGAACTGAGCTGGCGCGGCACCGAGCCGATCGAACTGCCCTCGGGCGAGACCCGCCGCTTTCTCGAAGACGGTGACGAGGTCATCATGAAAGGTTACTGCGAACGCGAAGGCTTTCGCCGGATAGGCTTTGGCGAATGCCGCGGGCGGATCGTTCCGGCGGATTAAGAAACTTAACCACAGAGAGCACAGAGACCACTGAGGTGAAGAAAGCTGCCTGTATCTTCTTCCTCTGTGCTCTCTGTGTTCTCTGTGGTGAATCCAATCTGTGCTCTTTGTGGTGAATCCACCCCGGTCTGCTAGAATTCGAGCTATGGCGACAGAGGCAGGTGTGGTAACAGCGGCGGTGCGGCGGATCAGCACGGGCACGGTCGACGACGATCGCAGTGACTTGCTTGCCGTTGAGGAGCCGCTTGAGATACGCCTGGGTTTGTCTATCGGGGGACGGATAGAGCACCGCCCGATCTCAATAACGATGCGAACGCCCGGCGCGGATCTTGATCTGGCGGCGGGTTTTTTGTTTACGGAGGGTATCGTGTTCAGCCGTGACCAGATCGAGCGTGTGCGGCACTGCGGGATATCGGACAAGATCAAAAACATTAAAAACACGGTCGTGGCCGAACTCGCTGAGGCTGTCGAGATCGACTTCAAACGCCTTGAACGACATTTCTATACGAGTTCGAGCTGCGGCGTGTGCGGCAAGACATCAATCGAGGCAATTCATACCGGAGCGAGATCGATCGCCGTTAGCGAACGGCCGCGGGTTTCATCGGCCGTCATACACAGTCTGCCGGCGTCCCTGCGGCAGTCTCAGGAGGTTTTCGAGTCGACAGGGGGCCTACATGCCTCGGCGCTTTTCAGTGCGGCTGGCGAGCTTGAGATCGTTCGCGAGGACGTTGGACGACATAATGCTCTCGACAAAGTAATCGGTGCCAAGTTTATGGCGGGCGAGACGCCGCTGTCCAATAATATCCTCCTCGTCAGTGGCCGTGCGAGCTTTGAGCTTGTGCAAAAGGCCCTGATGGCCGGCATTCCTATTCTCGCGGCCGTCGGTGCCCCGTCAAGCCTGGCGGTCGAGCTTGCG
>JBBQGO010000355.1:0-3323 GCA_038323125.1 Pyrinomonadales bacterium | reverse complement strand
AAATTATGAGCATCATTGAAATCGAAGCCGCAATTGCAAACTCCCCAAGGGAGAGGTAGGCAAATTGATGACTTGGCTCGAACGCTATCATCGGCAACTGATTAACGACGATCTTGAATCGGGACGGTTTGATTCGCTGATCGCCGAAGCCTTTGGGAGCGGGGATACATCTCCCCTGACATCAGATGATATTGATGAAGCACGACGGATCGTCAAGGATCGTATCTCTGCCCGGACCGTCACCCAATGAAGAAGAGCGGCCGACTGGCCGCTCTGGATTGTTAACCCCTTGAGGAGGCTATGTTTGACCTTGCGGAACTGCGATCAGGCCAGGTCAAAGCGGTCGAGGTTCATCACCTTGTCCCAAGCCGCGACGAAGTCGTGCACAAACCGCTCCTGTCCGTCCTCACAGCCGTACACCTCGGCCACGGCCCGAAGCTCTGAGTTTGAACCGAAGACGAGATCGGCACGGGTCGCCGTCCACTTGAGTTTGCCCGTCTGACGGTCAGAGCCTTCGAACAGGTCTTCCGAGCCATCGGAGATCTTCCATGCGGTAGCCATGTCGAGCAGGTTGACAAAAAAGTCATTTGTGAGCGTGCCGGAACGCGCGGTGAACACACCGTGCTGCGAGGCGTCCCAAGTTGTTCCGAGGACGCGCAAGCCGCCAACGAGAACGGTCATTTCAGGTACGGTCAATGTCAGTTGCTGGGCCTTGTCGACCAGCATTTCCTCGTCCCGCGCAATGTGATGGTTTTTCTTATAGTTGCGAAAACCGTCAGCCTGAGGTTCGAGATGCCACATCGCCTCAACATCGGTCTGCTCCTGCGTAGTATCGCCGCGTCCGGGGGTGAACGGAACCGTAATGTCGAACCCTGCGTCCTTTGCCGCTCTTTCGACACCGGCACAGCCGCCGAGCACGATCATATCGGCGATGGATACCGGCTTGTCGAAATCCCTCTGAATACCTTCAAGCGTAGTGATCACCTTGGAGAGTTGAAACGGATTATTGACACTCCAATTTCGCTGCGGCTCAAGACGAACGCGAGCGCCATTGGCACCACCGCGTTTGTCACCGCCGCGGAACGTCGAGGCGGACGCCCAAGCCGTGGAAACAAGCTCGGAAACTGTTAGCCCTGAGTCAAGTATTTTCGTTTTTAGAGCAGCAACATCGCTGTCGTTCACCGAGGCATGATCTACCGCCGGGATCGGATCCTGCCAGATCAATTCCTCTTCGGGAACCTCAGGCCCGAGATAACGCGAACGTGGACCCATATCGCGATGGGTCAACTTAAACCAGGCACGTGCGAAAGCGTCCGCAAACTGATCGGGATTTTCGAGAAACCGCCGGGAGATAGGTCCAAACTCGGGATCAAAACGAAGCGACAGATCCGTGGTCAACATCGTCGGTTGGTGTTTCTTCGACGGATCGTAGGCATCGGGAATTATCTCGGGGGCGTCTTTTGCTACCCACTGCTGAGCACCCGCGGGACTCTTTGTGAGTTCGTATTCGAAACCGAACAGGTTTTCAAAAAAGCTGTTGCCCCACTGGGTTGGCGTGGTCGTCCACGTCACATCGAGGCCGCTTGTGATCGTGTCCGGCCCTTTGCCTGCGCCGTAGCTGTTCTCCCAACCAAACCCCTGGAGAGCGATGTCAGCACCCTCCGGCTCAACCGAAACGTGCGTCGACTCCGCCGCACCGTGCGTTTTGCCAAACGTGTGACCGCCAGCGATCAGTGCAACGGTCTCTTCGAGATCCATTGCCATCCGGCCAAACGTCTCTTTGATGTCTGCAGCCGCGAGCAGCGGATCAGGGTTGCCATCCGGACCTTCGGGATTGACATAGATAAGTCCCATCTGAGTTGCGCCGAGCGGATTTTCGAGCTTGCGCGTGTGAACGTCGCCGTCGGCATCGTCGTCGGACACGAGCGTGCCGGTTTGCTTATCGGCGCCTTCCGAACCGTGTTTGTAACGAACGTCTCCGCCTAGCCAAGTGTCTTCGGCACCCCAGTAAACATCCTGGTCCGCCTCCCACACATCGTCGCGCCCTCCGCCAAAACCGAACGTCTTAAAGCCCATCGATTCCAGCGCGACATTGCCCGCCAGGATCATCAGGTCGGCCCATGAGATCTTTCGGCCATATTTTTGTTTGATTGGCCACAGCAACCTCCGAGCCTTGTCGAGGCTCACATTGTCGGGCCAACTGTTGAGCGGAGCGAACCGCTGCTGCCCGCGGCCGCCGCCGCCGCGCCCATCGGCAATGCGATAAGTTCCGGCGCTATGCCAGGCCATTCGTATAAAGAGACCGCCGTAATGGCCAAAATCCGCCGGCCACCAATCCTGCGAATCGGTCATCAGGTCCGCGAGGTCCGCCTTTAGCCCCGCGTAGTCGAGCAGCATAAACTCTTTCGAGTAATCAAAGCCCTCGCCCATAGGATCCGACTTTTCCGAGTGCTGGCGGAGAATGTTTAGGTTCAATCCCTTGGGCCACCAATCTCGGTTCGAGCGGCTGGTCTCGGTTGTGAACTTAATTGCCCCGCCCGTGAACGGGCATTTTGAGCCATTACCATTGTGTTCTGTGTTATTTCCCATTGTGATTCACCTTACTTATTCTGGATTTGTCTGAATATATTCGAATTTAGAACTTGTAGTTTCGTGCTTATACCGCCAGGGTATCCTGACCCGGCTTCCAATCGGCGGCGCAAAATCCGCCGGTCTGCAGGCCTTGCAGCACTCGCAGGGTCTCATCCACCGACCGGCCGATATTAATAGCGTGAACGACCATATATTGCAGAACGCCATTTGGGTCGATGATGTAGAGGCCGCGAAGCGCGATACTGGGTTCCTCGAGCAGAATGTTGTAAGAGCGCGAAAGCCGGCCGCCTGCGTCGGACGCCAGTGGGAACCTCAAGCCCTCGATACCGTTCTGTGAACGCGGTGTTTTTATCCATGCACGGTGCGAATGGACCGAGTCGGTCGAAATGCCAAGCACCTCGGCGTCGAGGCCGTTGATCTCATCCATGCGATCTGAGAAGTGGGTCAATTCCGTTGGGCACAGAGCCGTAAAATCGAGCGGGTAGAACAACTGGATCAACCATTTGCCCTTGTAATCTGCGAGCGTGACGTTCTCCTTTAATGTTTCGATATTTTTGGTTGACGGCAGGTTAAAGTCCGGTGCGCTCTGACCGACCTTGGCCAGCGTGACCGTTCCTTCTGTTGCAGTTCCTGTAGCTGCTGACATTTGCTTATTTATCTCCCTTTTTATTCATATTAACCGTTGAGGCCCGAGTGATGGTCATGATCCACTCTGCGTCTCGCGTCTCCAC
>JBBQGO010000354.1:0-3351 GCA_038323125.1 Pyrinomonadales bacterium | reverse complement strand
ATCGACGGGTTCTTGTTATATATGGGATTGAAGATCGGCCCCCGATCTGTCTTCGTAACCTGACCTATCGTTCCGCCGCCGCCGGATCGTACATAGGTGAATATCTCGTCATTGTCGAATTCCGGAAACGAATTGCCTCCGGGAACGAGATCGCGAGTAGAGACAAATGCGATCACCGAACCATCGTCGTTAATGCTCGCATCGTGATTGTCATCGGCAACAAATGGGCCGGTCGTTTGCGTTCCGGCAACAGGGAAGCGGCTCGCAGGGGTGTTTGTCACCGCGATGAAACTTCCCGCTGAGAGGTTCACAAACGGTATCTCTACGCCTGTCGTCAGGTCAGCCGCCGCATAGGCCGGTATCTCATAGAGCCACATTTCCAGGTTGCCGTCATCAGTGAGCGGATTCGCTGCAGGCGTTGGCGTCGGCGATGGGGTCGCGCCCGGGGTCGGCGTTGGGCTCGGGGTTGGTGTTGGCGTCGGGGTCGGGGCTGTTAAAGTATTGCCGTCGAAGTTCCCGGGATTTGTTGCGTTCGGTGTCGTCGGGGTTGATGATGTTGCGTTCGAGCTAAATGCTAACCACCGGCCGTTATTGCTGATAACGGGCCTCGTATTAACTATCTCAACGCGGACGTTATTAAATGTTCCGGGAAGGGACGGGTTGAACAACACGCTTTTTGTATCGGTGATCTGAAAGATCTGCCGCTGCGCGTAATCAAACAAAAATATTTCGGAATTGCCATCCGCATTTCGTGGATTCACGGTTGCGACATTCCCGCGGGATTCAAAAACGACGAACCGGCCGTCGCCGCTCATACCTCCGGCGAATGACTGTTCAGGCGAATCCGTGATCTGGCCGATCAGGGAATCCACCTGACCGGAAACGATCGAGTAGGAAGCAAAAATAAAAAGGCTGAGAGTACCGAAAATTACGCGAAGTTTCACAAACTCCTCCAAGGGAAAAATATAAGGCCAACACAATATACGACCCTGAAAATCGAATCATACACAAAACATTGCATTTTAAAGACTAAACCCGTGTTCTGCAAGCAAGTGAATGATGTATTTCCAATACAGGGAAATTTATATCGCTGGCTTTGATGCCGTAGCCGTGCACAATGGTTGTCATTTCACATTTTTCGTTAATTAGATAACATTAACGGGCCGCACCTTTTTGCAAATGACATCACGAAAATATTCGATAATGATCGTAGCGGGCGAAGCCTCCGGCGATACGCACGCCGCTAAATTGGCCCTGGCCCTTAAGGAAAAGGCTGGAGCGGCGGAAGTTGAATTGTTCGGCTCGGCCGGGCCTCGAATGCGAGAGGCAGGCGTGGAGGCGATTGTTAGGTCGGATGAGCTTGCGATAGTCGGGTTGCTGGAGATCGGACGCGCTCTGCCGATGTTTTGGGCGACTTATAAAAAATTGCGTGCCGCAGCGGTCGAAAGAAAGCCGGATGTCGTCGTGCTGGTCGATTTTCCCGACTTCAACCTAAAACTGGCTAAGTCACTGAAGAAATGTGGTTTCAAGGTCGTGTACTACATCTCGCCGCAGGTATGGGCGTGGCGAAAGTATCGAATCAAAGCAATCTCACGGGATGTTGATCTTATTCTTACCATCCTGCCTTTCGAGAAAGACTGGTACGCAGATCAGGGCGTAACGCACGTTGAATATGTGGGAAATCCGCTTGCCCGTGAGGTTTTGCCGAATCAGACAAAAAATCAGTTTTGTGCCCTTCATGACCTTGATCCGTCACGGCCGATCGTAAGCCTTTTGCCGGGCAGCCGCCACAAAGAGATCGTGCGGATCCTACCCGTCCTCCTCGAAACCGCGGCCTTGATGTCTGTCAAAGATCCGCGGATACAGTTCGTGATCCCGTTTGCGCGAGAGAAGCATAGAGGCGAGCTCGATGCGGCTTCTCGTTCCGTTTCAATGTCTTGGGAAGCGATCAAGCAAAATACCCGGATCGTTTTCAACGAGACCTACGACGCAATAAACGCTTCGGATGCTGCTGCCGTGACGAGCGGAACCGCAACGCTCGAAACCGGGATCATCGGCACCCCAATGGCGATAGTCTATCGCTCCTCCGTTATCAATTACAGGTTACTCAGGCCGCTGATCGACGTCAGCCATTTCGGCCTCATAAATCTGATCGCCGATGAACGCGTTGCAAATGAATATATTCAGCACGACATGACGCCTGAGGCACTGGCGGCGGAACTGTTCAGGCTTCTGCAGTCGGACGTAAATGGCGAAACGAGGGCCCGGCTTGAGAAAGCAACCGACAAACTGGGGAAGGGCGGAGCTTCGAAAAGGGCTGCCGATGCGATCTTTAAGTTAATGACCTTGTCGTGAGGCAGTTATTTGGCTGTTTTATTTGACCATATCGTTATCCGCATGTTCGCAGGGCTGACTGCTCTGACCGCTGTTTTGGCGAATTTCGGTTGACTTGGGGGTCGTCGGTAGGCAACGAGTCGACACGGCGTTACGGAGTGCGGAGCCGTCTGGGAGTATTAAGGTGATGTGGGCTTTGGTGGTGGGGCAAGCCCATAAACGGACCTCAGTAGGAAACTATTTGCATAAAATGTTCTGTCTATGCAACAATGATGCAACGGAGCGACATCGCTAATTATGCAATGGGAAAAATTTACCAAACCACGAAAGAGCAGTTACGAAAAGATCTATGCCGCGCTTAATTCGGAAGGCCGGATCTATCTGAACCGGCTCGCGTATGAAAAACTCGGACGGCCCGCGTTTGTTGAGCTGCTTTTTGACAAGCGAATGAATGTTATCGGGATCGCGCCGTCAACCGAATCGAAGAGCAGTGCGATCCCGGTGCGGGACAAACAAAGGCAAACGAGCCTGGGCCGCGTGATCTACGCCTCTGATTTCTGCAAGCATTTTAATATAAGGCCGAAGGGAACGCTGGGATTTCACGATGTGTCGATAGACACAGAAGGCATTATGAGACTGGACATGCATCATGCGGTCGAGAGCAAGAGATAGATCCGGACACCGTTCAGAACTCTACGGAGCCCGCTTCTTTAATGCTTTTACGTCGTCCTTTAATCGCTGAAGGCCTTTGACGTGGGCATTCTGACGTTTGAATTCGTCCAGCGGTTGGATCGGCGTGCCCCACCAAACGCCGGGGCGGACGATCTTGCCGGGTAAGACTCCGGCCTGCGAACCGATGACCGCGCCGGAGAGCACGCGGACGTGATCCCCAAATCCGACCTGCCCGCCGATAATGCAATCGTCTTCGATAAGCACGCTGCCTGAGATCCCGGTTTGAGCGGCGATGACGCAGCGTTTGCCTATCTGGACGTTGTGGCCGACCTGAACGAGGTTGTC
>JBBQGO010000353.1:0-3353 GCA_038323125.1 Pyrinomonadales bacterium | reverse complement strand
GCTCGACAAAGTCAACGAAGCCGCGACCGGCGACATCATCGCCGTCGTCAAGCTAAAGGACACGCAGACGGGCGACACGCTCTGCGAGAAGACTAAACCGATCGTCTATCCAAAGGTTGAGTATCCCGAAGCGGCAATATCCTTTGCTATCGAACCCAAATCACGCGCCGATGAAGATAAGATATCGGTCGCACTGCACAAGATCCTTGAAGAAGATCCGAGCCTGCATTTTGAGCGGGATGCTCAGACCAAGGAGTTTATACTCTCGGGCTCCGGCCAACTGCACATCGAAACGGTTGTGAAGAAACTTGCCGACCGCTACCATGTCGAGGTCGCCCTCCACCCGCCCAAGGTTCCCTACAAGGAAACGATCACTCAGCAGGTCGAGGTACAGGGAAGGCACAAGAAACAGTCCGGCGGCCGCGGGCAGTTCGGTGATTGCAAGGTCATCTTTGAACCCCTCGACCGGGGGACCGGTTTTGAATGGGTCGACAAGATCTTTGGCGGCGCTGTCCCCCAGAACTTTCGTCCTGCGATCGAGAAAGGAATTGTTGAGGCAGCGGCCAGCGGATCCGTTGCCGGTTACCCATTGGTAGATTTCAAAGTCACCCTGATCGACGGTAGCTATCACACGGTCGACTCTGATGAACATTCGTTCCGTGCCGCAGGACGCAAGGCTTTTCGTGCTGCCATGGAAAAGGCAAGGCCGACGCTGCTCGAACCGATCATGGATGTAGAGGTTTTCACGCCCCTGGAAGTTTCAGGTGACATCATGGGAGACCTTAACAGCCGCCGCGGCCGCGTTTCTGGCATGGACATGCGCGGAAAACAGCAGGTGATCAAGGCAAAAGTACCGTTATCGGAAATGCTCGATTATCAATCAAAGCTCAATTCCGTGACGCAGGCACGCGGCACCTACCATATGCAGTTTTCGCATTATGACCCGCTGCCGGGCAACCTCGCCCAAAAGGTGATCGACGAAGCAGTCGCAGCCGGACGGGTGAGGGCTCATGAAGACGATGAATAAGTTCTTTCGGATCTAGCACAGAACAAAGCCCGGATGACGCGAGTCATCCGGGCTTTATTTATGGTATTGCAGTCAGTTAGAAACCAAGGATACTGCGGATGTTGCCGCGTGTGTTGTAACGGCCCCGGTTCAAGCCCTCGCGATAGCCACGCTGGTAACCTGCCTGATAGGCCTGGTTATTGCGGCCGTTGCCGCGGTTGTTTCCGTAGTAGCCGTTGTTATTACGGCGGTTCCGGCTTCGGGCATCACGCGTACCCTGCCTCAGTCCAGCCTGGTAGCCCTTCTGAAAAGCCTTCCGGTTGCTCTGGTTTCCAAAACGTCGATCGTCATAGCGGTCGTTGCCGCCACGGCGATCATAGTCGCGGTCCCGGCCGCGGCGGTCATAATCGCGGTCCCGACCACGGCGGTCATAGTCGCGGTCCTGATCGCGGTCATAGTCCCTGTCCGTCCGATACTGGCCGTCATTGCGGTTCTGCGCATTGGCGTCAGTACCGGCAAACAATATCAAACCGAACACCAAAGCGAACGCAAAGCCCACGCCTGTAATCATTTTAGTTAATTTTGTTGTATTCATTTCAATGCAATACCTCCGCTCGCTCTATAGCGAAAGATGTGCCACGTCTGTTAGTTCGTCTAAGCGGAACAAATGATGAGTACCGCCGACCGGCTCAATACCAATTGGTATAACGCATCCTCATTTGAGTAGTGCTCGGCTCTTGGGCTTACGTGGCCGGCAGGCAGTTTCGAACCGGCCGATGGTGCAAATTACGCCGGGCCGTTGCATAATTGACTAAATACTTAATTTCAAATCAAAAAGGAGAGTAACCATGATCTCGTTAAAACGCACTTTTATTGGATCCCTGATTCTTAGTTTTCTAGTCCTTGCAGCCGCTGAGACGGCTTCCGCACAGCTTCGCCTGCCGCGGCCGAGTCAAAAGGCCTCAGTGATGCAGACGATCGGTGTGACCGATGTGACGGTCACGTACTATCGTCCCGGTGTAAAAGGACGAACCGTATGGGGCGATCCGCCAGCCGGTATCGAAGTTAAGGGCGAGGCGACCCTCGATAACCTTAATCCCCGCCCGCCCGGCGCACCGCTGGTCGCATATGGCCATATCTGGCGAACCGGTGCCAACGAAGCTACACAATTTTCTGTCACCGACGATGTGCTGATCAATGGCCAGCCGCTGCCCGCGGGCAGTTACAGCATGCATACGATCCCGGGAAAGGACGAGTGGACAGTTATATTCAATAGCGTACCGAACCTGCAGGGCAGCTTTAATCTTGACCCCGCCAAGGATGTGCTGCGTGTAAAAACAAAACCGCAATGGGTGACGGAAAATCAGGAGTGGCTGTCGTTTACGATCGATCCTACATCCGACAGTGCGGCTCAGGTAGCACTTCGATGGGAAAAGATCCGCGTGCCGTTCACGGTTGAGGTCAAAGATCTGGCCGGACTTGCGATGGCCAAGGCCCGCTCGGCGGTCGCGGCCGCCGCAGCCGACGATTGGCAGATACCATTTAACGCTGCCAACTACGCCAAGAATAACAAGGCCGCAGACGATGCGAAGAAATGGTACGACCAGGCGGTGAAGGCCATCGACACTCAGATCGCCGTTAAGCCGACATATGAAAACTTGTCGAGAAGATCGACGATATTGATGGGCGCGGGCATGAACGACGCGGCGCTGACAGCCGCCGAGAAATCAATCGAACAGGGTAAGGCTGAAAAGGCGGACACATCAGCGATGGAAAAGCGAGTCGCAGACATAAAGGCGGGCAAGATGTAAGTGGGCGTATGCCTGGGCAACCGGTTCGGCCGCGGATCGCGGGGTAATACAATCAACGATCTGTATCCCCACGCGACTCGCGGCCTTATTTCTGCTCACCTATCGTTTATGACACATTGCGCACTGGGTCTGGATCGGGCCCTTTGACGCAGGCAGTGTTTTCTTCACTTCAGTGTGGCAGCCGGCGCACGACCGGTGATAAGCCTGCTGATTATTGAGCGTGATCAAGGCCGGGCTGCCTTCGTGCTTGATCTCGGGTATTGCACCGATCAATTTCGGTTTCTCACCGGTCCGGGCATGACACTCGCGACATGAGACCACACCCGCTTCTTTACCGCTTTTTAAAAATAGATCGAGAGTCAACGTCGTCGTGCGATCGGCCGGCCACGCCGTTTTGAGCGGCGGATGCTTGGCGACCTCGGCCGCCGGTTGCGCGGCATGATGACACGCTATGCAGGCGATAGCCCCGCTTTGATCGATCGTGTAGGTTCCGCCATTGTGCTTCGCGTGACTGAATGTGACCTTTCCGAGTTTTG
>JBBQGO010000352.1:0-3379 GCA_038323125.1 Pyrinomonadales bacterium | reverse complement strand
CAGATCATACATGACGTATGCCTGCAGGATCTCAACGTAACGTTTGCGATGGACCGCGCCGGTATCGTCGGGGCCGACGGCCCGACCCACCACGGCCTGCTCGACATTGCATACCTTCGCGGTTACCCAAACATCGTACTGATGGCTCCAAAGGATGAAGCTGAACTGCGCGACATGATGCTGACCGCCATCGAACACCCCGGGCCGGCGGCTATTCGCTATCCGAGAGGCAACGGCTTTGGCGTAGATATCAGCGTTGCCCCCAAACAGATCGAGATCGGCCGGGCCGAAATACTGAGCGAGGGCAGCGAGGTCGCCATCATAGCGTATGGATCGATGGTCTACCCGGCGGTCGAGGCCGCAGATCGGCTAAGGAAAGCCGGTATAGACACGGGGGTCGTAAACGCCCGCTTTGTAAAGCCTCTGGACAGCGCGACGATCACCGCACTTGCCGAGTCTAAACGTCTGATCGTAACGGTCGAAGACGCTTATCTGGCGGGCGGCTTCGGTTCAGCGTTGCTCGAACTGCTTGAAGAAAACGGCTTATCGGATAAAATAAAAGTAATTAGAATTGGTGTCCCCGACCGGATCGTTACGCACGGCGATCCTAAACTGCTCCTCGCAAAGTATGGTTTGGACGCCGACGGCATTTTTACCCGGGTATCAGAAGCCTATGAGCTCGTCGACGAAAATAAGGCAGTCAGGCAGCGGCTCAAGGCCGTGAAATAAGCCTAAACCACAAAAATAGACATATCAGAAAGAATCGAAACAATGAGCAAAGCAATCAAAGCAAATAAGTCGAAACAGAATGCAAGCAAAAGCGGCAGCAATGCCCCGCTGATCATTGGCGGCGTGCTGCTCGCGGCCATACTTGGTGGATGGTGGATGTACACTTCGTCCCAATCCGTTCCCGCGTCCAACAGCACCGCAAACACCGCCGCGACCCCGATCGCAGCCAGAACACCACCCGTGCCGGTCAACGCACCGCCCGGAGCACAGCCGCCAAACCAATCGGGCTCGCAGACCGCTTTGGTCACGCTCGAGGAATTCGCGGACTTTCAGTGCGGGTCTTGCGCGGCAGCAAATCCGATATTAAATGAGATCAAGTCGACCTATGGCTCGCGCATCCGGTTCATCTTCCGCAACTTTCCTCTCTCTATTCCGGCACACGACAAAGCCTTTGACGCCGCGGTCGCCGCCGAGGCCTCCGGTATGCAGGGCAAATTTTGGGAGATGCAGAATCTGCTCTTCACGAACCAGAAAGGGTGGACCGACGCGGGCACCTACCGAGATATGTGGAAAGGTTATGCCCAAAAGATCGGTCTTGACGTCGCTAAGTGGGAGAACGATATGGCGGGTATGGCCGCCAAATCTCGTGTAAACGCCGACTTGGAACGCGGCCGGGCGATGAACGTAAACTCGACGCCGTCGCTGTTTATTAACAACACTCCTGTTTCCTTTGCCGAGATGAAGGTCGAAACTCTGAAAGATCTGATCGACGCCCAACTCAAACAAGCCGCCAGCTCGGCGGAGCGCCAAAAGTCCCTAACTAAACCGGAAGTAGTGGCTGAGTGAACGATTCCGATACCGAAAACCACGGCTCTTCACCTTCGATCGCCCGGCTGCCGGCGGCAGCGGCTGTCGTAGCCTTAATCGGACTCGCCGATTCGGTTTATCTGACGGTACACCATTTCACGGCCGAGCCTGTCCCTTGCAGCTTGATCGAGGGGTGTGAAAAGGTTTTGACCAGCGGCTACGCCGAAGTGTTTGGGATCCCCCTGGCAGCCTACGGAGCCGCGGCATATTTCGCCGCATTTTCCCTTGCTGTGCTGGCGGCCTATGGCGATCGGCGTATGTGGAAGCTGTTTGGCCTCCAGACGATCTTGATGGGCACCTTTTCGGCGTGGCTGTTGTACGTGCAGGCCGCGATAATCGGAGCGTTTTGCCAGTTTTGCCTATTGTCCGCGATAACAACATTTACTCTCTATTTGCTATACCTCGTCTCGGTGTTCCGGCCGACGGGCAACGGATCTAACAGTACGGTTGAATCCAATTCGGGGTCGATGCCGAATACATTGCTGTAGACCGATGCAATGGCCTTTTAACGGGCAAGGGGCACGCCGACCAGGGGAAAGGATGACTTAACTTAAAAAGTGAATCAATCGATTTTACTACGCATTGCAGCGGGCGACTCGGGTGCCGTTCAGGAGTGCCTCACCAAATATGGTGGGCTCGTATGGTCTATCGCGCGCAAAATGCTTAGAAACGCAGATGAGGCGGAGGACGCTGTGCAGGAGATATTTGTCGACATATGGAAGAACGCGGGCCGTTTCGACGAGTCCCTGTCATCCGAGACGACATTCATCGCTATGATCGCAAGGCGTCGGCTGATCGACAAGATTCGATATTCGGAGCGGCGTTTGTCGCCCGACTCGCTTGACGACGTACTGCTCGAACCGTTCACGCGTGCCGATAAGGCGATGCAGACGAGTATGGAGGCCAATCAGGCGGCTGAGGCAATGCGAAACCTGCGGCCTGAACAGCAGCAAGTACTCAGGCTCTCAATCGTTCAGGGCATGTCGCACCAAGAGATATCGGAAGCCACGGGCATGCCGCTTGGCACCGTCAAGACGCACGCCAGGCGCGGAATACTTCAGGTCCGGGACCACTTAGGACTTAACGGAATGCAAATAACACGGGAGGTCACAATATGAACGAAGAACAGCATGATAAACTCTTCGACCTCCTGACAAAAAAGGCCGTTTACGGCCTGGACGAAAACGAACAGGCCCAGCTCGACCAGTTCGATGAAGGAAACCTCGAGAACGAGTTCCTCAGTCTCGAGATGACCGCGGCGGTGATCGGCATGGCCGGCCTCACGGACATCGAACCGATGCCGGAGCATTTGCACGCCAGGATCGCCGCCAATGCCCAGAGCTTGTTTACCGCAGCGGAACCCAAGCCCGCAGTTTTGGAGACAACCATTGTCGACGAGCCTTCGCCGGAGGCAGCATGGCCGCCCGTTCGGCCTGCTATTACCTACGCGGATGAAAAAACCGGAGGGTCGATCTTCGGATGGTTAGGCTGGGCAGCCGCAGCCGCCGCTTGCGTGGCATTGGCCATCAATCTGTGGTTCACGCAGCCGCCACCCGTCGAGCAGGCCCGTACACAGGCGCCCCCCGAAACCCCACGGATCTTTACACCCGCCGAGATGCGTGAACAGATGTTGAACACCACTCCAAACATGGTCAAGGCTGAATGGGCCGCGGGAAATGTCGCGGCACTAAAACAGATCGCGGGCGATGTCGTCTGGAGCGATGAGAAACAGGCAGGTTATATGCGCTTTCGCGGGCTGCCGGTAAATGACGCACAGAAAGAG
>JBBQGO010000351.1:0-3395 GCA_038323125.1 Pyrinomonadales bacterium | reverse complement strand
GCGGTTGCGGAGGAGTTTCCCGAGGTCGAGATCATTTCGGGTAATGGTGATCTCTGGTACACGGCCGGAACGAATCTTGGTATACGAGCGGCGTTACGGCGCGAGCCAGACTATATTCTCGCGATAAACAACGATTCGGTATTTGATCGCAAATGCATATTGAGGATGGTTGAGTGCGCCGAAAGGCATCCTCGATCGGTTGTTGGCGGACTTTTGCTCAACTGGGATACCCCGCATAGGGTATTTCAAGTCTCGCCGCGTTGGGAGTTTTGGAGGGGCGGCTTCCGTCACTGGTATCACCAGACTGTCTGGACGGTACCCAAGCGGCCATGGCGTGTCGACATCATCGTCGGAAACTGTGTACTCTATCCTGCAGCGGCGGTCAGGGAAGTCGGGCTGATGGACGAAAAGAAACTTCCCCAGTATGGCGATGCCGAGTACACGCCGCGCATGCGTCGTAAAGGTTGGAATCTGCTGATCGAACCGAGAGCCAGAGTTTTTTGCAAACCTAACGATCCAGCAACTGGTTTTCGGTCAATGTCCTTTCGAGAGCAGTTAAACCATCTCTTGATTAATTCCACCGGCCCCTACGGATGGAAGCGAAGGCTCTTCGGCAGCATCGGCGGGGCTCCAAGCCTGCACGAGGGTATCCTGGCTTTACCGGTTTTCTTTGTCAATGTTCTGGCCGGTAAAAATCTGGATGGACGGGGTATGCTGGATCAAAAGGAACCGCCGCTGTCCGAATCGTTTAGATCGGCTGTGGTGGACGAGTGAGCATCGGACCGCACGTTATGGTAGAGAAACCACCGTCGATCATTTACGTATGGAACTACCGGGAATGGGGAGGAGCTCAGATCTACTTCTTGTCGCTGATGAAGGAGGCGAAAAAGCGGTTCCCCGTTTCCGCCCTTATTCCCGCGAATTCCGATCAAAAGATCCTCGATTATCTTGCTGCGCTGAGAATCCCCTATGAACTGCTTCCACCAGCGCTGCCGCATGAAAGACCCCAATCTCTGAAAGGCAGGCTGGTTCGTCGTTACGAGTTGCTGGTCTCAGAATTTCGGATGGCGAGATCCATTTTAAGCCGAGACAGGATCGACCAGACGATCGTTCATATAGATCTGGGTTTTTGGCAGTCGTTCATTCCGCTTTTCATGCTCTGCTCAAAAACTACGGTTTTTACTACCGTCCACACAGGTTTGCCGATTCTAAGGGGTATTCGCGGGTGGCTTTGGCGGTCAAAAGGCCGGGCGTTGAGTCGCTCTTCCAACTTTCATTTGATCGCCTCAAATCAGAACGCACGAGACAGCCTGAAACCCTATGTCGGCAGATCTAAGTTTGAGCGGATCGCCGTTACCTACGCGGGTTTTGACCCGGACGAAATAAGGAGGGCTGCCGACAGTCACCCGGGCAAGAGATCCATCTGCGAACGATATGGGATTAGGCAAGATCGGATGATCCTGATAACGGTAGGGCAGTTTATCGAGCGCAAGGGGTGCTGGGTTCTGCTGGAAAGCCTGAAACAACTGCGTGACAGCGGCCATGACTTTACATTTATCTGGTTGGCGACAACCCCACCTGACGAACAGATAAAGTCTCGCATTTCCGCTATGGATCTTGTTGACTCATTTCGGATATTGGCAGGGGCCGAGATTGGAAAAACGCGTAATGACCTCTTTTACGTTTTGGGAATTGCGGATCTTTTTGTCCTTGCAAGCTTACAGGAAGGCCTGCCGATCGCTCTGGTCGAGGCTATGGCCCTGGGATTGCCGTGTATTGCCACCAACATCAATGCGATTCCCGAGGCAATCACGGACGGTCAAAACGGGTTGCTCGTGCCGCCGGAAGATGCGAAGCAACTCGCAGACAAAATGGCCGAACTTCTGAATAACGCCGAACAACGAAGGTTTCTTGGCTTAGCCGCGAACGAAACAGCCTTTGCAAAGTTTAGTGAAAAGACCACGGCCGAGCGTACGTTAAAACTCTATAACGCAACATGGAAATCACACGTCTAGCAATGTAGAATCATCCATTGGATCTACTTATGAAAGTTGTAATCTTATGCGGGGGGCAGGGGACCCGGCTTCGCGAACAAACCGAAGTCCTACCAAAGCCGATGGTCGAGATCGGAGGCAGGCCGATCCTCTGGCATATCATGAAAACTTATTCCCATTATGGCCTTGACGAGTTTGTTTTGTGTCTCGGCTACAAGGGCGCCGTTATCAAGGACTATTTTATTGATTACGAACTCAGAACCAATGACTTCGAATTACGGCTTGGTGATAAATCGAGCATAAATGTGCTTCGCGATATCCCTGAAAATAATTGGTTGGTCTCTTTGATCGAAACCGGCGAGTGGGCTCAGACCGGGGCTCGTATTTATCGCATTCGAGATCAGGTCAAAGGCGAGGCATTTTGTTTAACCTATGGTGACGGGCTTGGCAATGTCGACATAGGAGCGTTACTCGCATTTCATAAAGGACATGGAAAGATCGGGACCGTAACGGGGGTCAGGCCCCCCGGCCGGTTCGGTGAATTGGAACTCGCCGGTGACCAGGTCGTCGCATTTGCAGAAAAACCTCAGGTCACCGAAAGCTTTATTAATGGGGGTTTTCTTGTTCTCGAGCCCGAGTTTATCGACCGTTATCTGTCGGACGATGACAACCTGACCCTTGAACGTGAGCCATTACAAGACCTGGCGAGCGATGGCGAACTGATGATGTATGCCCACACTGGTTTTTGGCAGCCAATGGACACTTATCGAGAATGGAAAATGCTCGAGGGAATGTGGGAAAGCAACGATGCTCCGTGGCGTGTTTGGTAATGTTCGCGACGACATTAAGTTGGTAATGTTCGCGACGACATTAAGATGGACTTAAATTCTAAATTCTGGATCGACCGGCCTGTTTTCGTAACCGGAGCAACCGGGTTATTGGGAAGTTGGCTATGCAGCAAACTGTTAGACAGTGGTGCAAACGTGGTCGTTCTCGTGCGGGACTGGGTGCCGGAGTCTGAGTTGATCCAGAATGGATCAGTATCAAGGGCCAGTGTGATTCGGGGAGACGTGAATGATCGCGAACTTATCGAACGCATACTTAATGAATATGAGATCAAAACCGTATTTCACGCGGCTGCTCAGACTATTGTTGGAATAGCCAATCGGAGCCCGATCTCGACGTTTGAATCCAACATTCGGGGTACTTGGTGTCTTTTAGAAGCTGCCCGGAGTTCGTCTTTAGTTAACCAGATAATCGTGGCATCGTCCGACAAGGCGTATGGTTCGCATGATGTGCTTCCGTATCGCGAGGATGCGCCACTTCATGGCAGGCATCCATACGATGTCAGCAAGTCATGCGCTGACCTGATATCGCAAAGTTACGCTTATTCGTTTGATC
>JBBQGO010000350.1:0-3401 GCA_038323125.1 Pyrinomonadales bacterium | reverse complement strand
CGTTTCGCAACTACAAAAAGCTTGCTGAACGGGCGATCGAGCAGGTATCGGACGGAGAGTTCTTTGCCCTGATCGATGCGGAGGCGAACTCGATCGCGGTTGTTGTAAAACATCTCGCCGGCAATCTCCATTCCCGCTGGCGCGACTTTTTGACGAGCGATGGCGAGAAGCCGACACGTAACCGCGATACGGAATTTGAGTTGATCGCCGATACGCGTGAATCACTAATGGAATTTTGGGAGACCGGCTGGAAGATGCTTTTCGATAACATCGAGCCGCTGACTGTCGAAGACTTTTCACGAACGATCACGATCCGCGGCGAGCCTCACTCGGTCGTCCAGGCGATCAATCGGCAGCTCACGCATTACGCATACCACACGGGACAGATCGTTTTGCTTGCAAAGCATTTCAGGTCGGCGCAGTGGAAAACGCTAAGCGTGCCGAAGAGCAAGTCGGCCGCTTTTAACCCATTTCTCGCAAAAGGACAGGAGGGCGGCGAGTCGAGCAATGATCGATTTGCTTCGGTTGAGAAGTATCTGGAAAGTGAACTATCCCCTAAAAACTAGGCAACTATTAGCTAACAACAGAAAAACTCCTTCGCGGTCAGTTACCAGTTGTTTGTTATTAGTGAATAGTTAAGCAATCAGTATGGTAATCTAATGGTGCTTTTATGAAGGCCATTTCCATCCTCGGCTCGACCGGCTCGATCGGCTGCAACACCCTCCAAGTTATAGATCACCTAGGCGACACGCGTGTCGTCGCGATGGCGGCGGGGCGGAATGTGACGAAATTTGCAGAGCAGATCGCAAAATATAAGCCTGAGATCGTCTCTTGCGACCCGGAATGCGCTGAAGAATTAAGCCGTGAATTGCACGTTCTCAACGCTACGTCGCCAAAGATCGAGACAGGCGAAAGCGGCCTGATCGCTGTCGCAACTCACGCAGAGGCGGAAACTGTCGTCTCGGCAACGGTCGGAGCGGTCGGATTTGTGCCGACACTACGAGCGATCGAAGCGGGCAAACGTGTGGCACTGGCAAACAAGGAAACGCTCGTAATGGCTGGCGAGTTGATGACATTCGCCGCTAAAAGCTCCGGTGCCGAAATTCTACCGGTCGATAGCGAGCACAACGCGATTCACCAGTGTCTGCGGGGCGAAAAGCGATCTGAGGTAAAACGCCTGATCCTTACGGCCTCCGGCGGTCCGTTTCGAGGGAAGACCAAAGAGCAGATCGCGAACGCAACTCGTGAGGAAGCGCTAAATCATCCAAACTGGACGATGGGCGAAAAGATCACTATCGATTCGGCGACGTTGATGAATAAAGGCCTCGAAGTCATTGAGGCTAAATGGCTTTTTGGTTTTGAGGCAGAACAAATTTCGGTGGTCGTACATCCTCAATCAGTCGTGCATTCGATGGTCGAGATGGTCGATGGATCGATCATGGCACAGATGGGCGTGACCGATATGAAGCACGCCATCCAATACGCGCTGACCTATCCCGACCGCCGGGAAAACTGCCTCGAACCGCTCGATCTGTCAAAACTGAGCCGTCTGGATTTTGAGGAACCCGATCTCGACCGCTTTCCGTGCCTCGGCCTCGCTTACACGGCGCTGAAATCTGGCGGCACGATGCCCGCGGTTCTAAACGCCGCAAATGAGATCGCGGTAAAAGCATTTCTAGGTGGCCGCATAATGCTCAACGAGATCGCCCAGTTAAACGCGGGCGTGATGCAGGCACATACGGCGGAAAGGGTTGCCGATCTCGAAACCGTTCTGCGGGTCGACAAATGGGCCAGAAACGCCGCCGAAAAGCTGATCGCCGTTAAGGCCAGCTCGGCGGCGATAGCGAATTAGTTGACGGCTCGATGAGTGAGCCTTACACTTTTTATGACAACTACTTGGGAGTTATGATGTTCTAACCTCAAGTCCCTTTTTATAGGATCAATAATGCCTGATTTTTTAATAGCAATTTTAGCGGTTCTCTTCGTCCTCGGCGTGGCTATAAATATCCACGAATTTGGCCATTTCATCGTGGCCAAGATCTTTGGAATGCGTGTCGAGGCATACTCATTTTTCGGCCTCGGGCCTCGCGTGATCGGCTTTAAATACGGCCACACAGATTACCGCATCTCGGCGATCCCGCTCGGAGCGTACGTCAAACTTTACGGCGACGAAGGTGCCGGGCCACTCGAGGCGAAAGACTCGTCGACAGAGTCGGTGCCGGAATCAGAGCTTTATGAATTGAGGCCGCGTTGGCAGAAGTTCCTTGTAATGCTCGGCGGGCCATTCATGAATATCATGCTCGCTTTGTCGATACCTTTTACGCTTGCACTTATCTACGGAGTTCCGGCGAATCCGGCCCCGATCGTTGGCTTTGTAAAAGCTGAAGGTGCGGCCGATAAAGCTGGTATTAAGGTTGGCGATAGGATCGTCAATTTCGACGGAATTGAAAATCCGTCGTGGAATCGCATCGAAGATGGTGCTCTTCTCATTCCTGAGAAGCAGGTTCCCGTAATCGTCGATCGAGCCGGCCAGCGAGTATCGCTTACATTAACGCCAACGAAGATCACCGAAAACGGTCAATCCGGCGGTATTCTGGAAATGTCTCCCGACGCGGGCACCGAGCCTGTGGTGGTCGGCAGTTTCGACAACGAGCTTCCCGCCGCGACATCCGGCCTGCAGAAAGGCGATTGGATCACGAGCGTCAACGGCAAACCGATCCGCAACACGCAGGAAATGAAGATGATGGTCGCCGAGTCAAAAGGCGCACCGATCGTGCTCGCCGTCACCCGCGGCGAAGAGCGGAAAGAGATCACGACCAACGCTGTCCAAAAGAATAACGATTGGCTCATCGGCATTCGTTTTGACACCTCACTGCTGACCAATCTCGAGCCTGTCGGCGTCGGTGGTGCTGCTGCCGAAGCTGTCGACAAAAATCTTAGAATTCTGCGGATGACCGGCTCGGCCCTCGGCCAGGTCGGCACCGGCGAACGCTCGGCCCGCGACACCGTCTCAGGCCCGATCGGCATCGGCCAGGTTATCATCACGACGGTTTTCGCCAGCGGATTTTTCGGCCTCTTGTCCGTGCTGATGTACATTTCACTCAGTCTCGGCGTTATGAATCTGCTGCCGATACCCATGCTCGACGGTGGCCAGATCATGGTACTCGGCATCGAGAAAGTGATGTCATGGTTCGGCAAGACACTGTCGATGGCGGCGAAAGAACGTATCCAATTGAGCGGCCTCGCGATCGTGCTGCTGCTGATGGTTACAGTGATCTTTTTTGACGTATCGAGGTTAATTGGAAGATAGTTAGTCGGACCGCAGACTGCTAGCCTGCGAGTGGTTGATTATAGATATCTACGATAATGGAAACACGCAGGCTGGCAGCCTGCGTTCCAAC
>JBBQGO010000349.1:0-3412 GCA_038323125.1 Pyrinomonadales bacterium | reverse complement strand
AAACATCGAGACGCGTTGAGCAAGCAATAGCCGGCGAGGAGATCGTGAAGGATCCGAAAGACGCCGGGCCGCGTACTCTCTTGCCGGTCAGGGGCCTGCCGCTCGCGGCAATAACACTTATTTTTGTCATTATACTCCTGGCCACGCCCCTATTTTTCTTGCTGCCGCGTGTGGGCGGCGCCGGATTTGGAGGGAACCAGAGCGGGCTGTCTACCTCATCGGGATTTTCGGATACCGTACGGCTCGGAGGGATAGGTCGTATACAGCAGAACGATGCTGTTGTCATGCGGGTCAAATTAGATGAGCATGCGGAATCCGGCGTGGGCCTGTATTTTCGCGGAGTAGCCCTCGACACCTTCGACAACCAAACCTGGAGCAAGTCTAAAACGGTTAAAGAACCATTTATGAAGGGTGATCGGGATCTTATTCAGGTCGACTATCCTACTTCCCGTGAAAATCTTGCCGTACAGACGATCTATCTCGAACCCCTCGATACACAGGTTTTATTCGCTTTGCCGAGGGCAGTGGCGATACAAGGCAATTTTCCGGTACTGATAAGGGATGCATACGGCGCGATAACATATCAACGCAGTTTCGAGCGCACGAGCTATAAGGTGCTTTCCGACCGAGGCCTGCCACCGGTTGCCAAGCTGCGTGCGGATGAGCAGCCGTACTCCGGAGCTATGCAGAATTATTTGCAATTGCCCCTGATATACGACCCTCGAATCAATGAATTGGCATCCGCGATAGCCGAAAATGCGGCGTCTAGATATGACAAGGCACGGGCGATCGAATCTTATCTCCAAAACAACTTTGGCTATACGCTCGAACAGAAAGCCAGCGGCAGCGAACCGCTCGCGAGCTTTCTCTTCGATGTGCGCGAGGGACATTGCGAGTATTTTGCGACGGCGATGACCGTTATGCTCCGTACGCAGGGAATCGCCTCGCGGGTCGTGAACGGTTTTCACGGCGGAGAGTATAACGACGCGGCGGACGTGACAGTAGTGCGGCAACGGAACGCGCACGCCTGGGTAGAAGTCTTTTTTCCGAAAGAGAATGTGTGGGTGTCTTTCGACCCGACGCCCTTTGGCGGCGAGGCTGGAATAGCACCCGCAACAGGGATCGCCAGCACGGTCAACAAGTATCTCGAAGCTCTCGAAACGTTCTGGATACAGTATTTTGTTGCTTTCGACAACCAGGAACAGCGATCGCTTGCGCGGTCCGTTCGCGATGGATTTGTAGATTATCAGACAAAGGCGTCGGGCATGTTGGGAGCGTTCCGTGATGTTCTTACAGAATGGTGGTCGTCGATGCGGGGCGATCGTGGATTGCGGTCGAGCCTGATCGCAGTCGGATACGGCATAGCATACGTCCTCGGTGCGGGTCTCTTTGTCGTGTCGCTCCTGTGGGTGTTTCGCCGGATCTCAAAATGGAAGTTATGGCAATCGGTTGGCGGCCGGATCCGCGGGCGACGTCACGGGTCAATGGTCGAGTTCTACGACCGTTTGCAGCGTATCCTCGCTTTAAAGGGCAATATGCGGGAACCGCACCAGACCCCGGCTGAGTTTGCAGTTGCAGTAGGGATGCCCGAGGCTGTCAACATAACAGAAAAGTACAACCAAGTGCGATTTGGTGGCCAAAGCCTATCGGCCGCAGAAGCGGATGAGATAGAGGACTGGCTAAAGCAATTGTCACTGTCCGTCGAAGGCAGTCCGGGCGATCGGCACGTTTCCTAAAAGTTGACGGGCCCGATATGTTATCCTTTAAGTTTGCCGGCCGGGCCGTGAATGCGATATGAAGAAAGTAGGATTTGTTAGTCTCGGATGCCCCAAGAACCTTGTCGATAGCGAGGTAATGATGGGCCAATTAGCTGAGGCTGGTTATGAAATTACAAACGACGCGAGCCAGGCCGATACGGTTGTCGTTAACACCTGCGGGTTTATTGAATCGGCAAAACAGGAGTCCATCGATGCGATCCTGGAAGCTACTCGCTGGAAATCAGATGGAACTGCAAGCAGGGTCATCGTCGCCGGGTGTCTGGTCGAACGATACCGAGACGAACTCCGGAAAGAGCTCCCGGACGTAGATGCGTTTATCGGCACTTCTCAGGTTGGCGATGTACTAAAGGCTGCAAACGAGAACTTTGACTCCAACGATCTCATCATCACCCCGATAGGTAATAAGACCGCGACCTATTTATACGACGAATATACGCCGCGGATGCGTGCCACCGAGTCGCACACGGCTTTTATCAAGATCGCGGAGGGCTGCGACCGGCCATGTGCATTTTGTTCGATCCCGGGAATGCGTGGTTCCTTTCGTTCGCGCCGATTCGGTTCAATTATCGAGGAAGCCCGCAACCTCGCAGAGCAGGGTGTTAAAGAACTCGTGCTGATCGCCCAGGACTCGTCCCGGTACGGCGAGGACCTTGGCGAGGTCGATGCACTGGCGGCCTTGATCAGAGCTCTTGGAGAGATCGAGGACATCGAGTGGATACGCGTGATGTATGCCTATCCAACGCATATTTCTGATGCTTTTCTTGCCGCGATAGCGGAGACGCCAAAAGCCGTAAAATACCTGGATATGCCGCTTCAGCATGCTTCGCGCAACGTCCTAAAGCTAATGAAGCGCGGCGGTACGTGCGAAAGTCTGGAACGCCTCATCGCCAGGGTACGTGAGCGAGTTCCGGGCATTGCGATCAGGACTACCTTCATTACCGGCTTTCCTGGCGAGACTGACGAAGATTTTGAACAACTCTTACAGTTCGTCAGGAACTGCAGATTCGACAACGTTGGGGTCTTTACTTACTCGGACGAAGAAGGTACCGCGGCCTTCGAACTTCCTCACAAAGTGGACGCAAAGATCGCGAAACAGCGCCGCAACCGCCTGATGAAGGAACAGGCAAAGATCAGCAAGGCTAATAACAGGGCCCGGATCGGCAATACTTACAAGGTGCTCTTTGAAGGGCTTTCACAGGAATCGGATCTGCTCTTTCAGGGCCGCCTCGAGGGCCAGACGCAAGAGATCGACGGCTATATCCTCATTAACGACATGCCGGAGGATCTCGAGCCGCGGATAGGCGCGATCTATAACGTGAGGATCACCGAGGCACATGAGTATGACCTGGTAGGTGAGATAGTTTAGTCCTCGCCCTTTGACCGCATCAGTTTCGTTTGCCTGGATCCCGACTGCTAAGGACCAAAGCAAGTCCGACCAGTGCGGGCAGGGCCTGCGTCAGCAGGATCGACGTTTTAGCTGTCAAACCGCCCGTGATCCCAGCGACGACAACACATATCAAGAAGAAGATCTTCACGTCACGACGCCCGGACAAGAGGCCCCACCCTAAACCCGCAGCGAGAAAGCCATTGTATAGTCCCTGATTCATTGCGAGCACTGCTGAGGCCGAAGAAAC
>JBBQGO010000348.1:0-3415 GCA_038323125.1 Pyrinomonadales bacterium | reverse complement strand
GGGCGAGGAAACCGTCTGGCATGACGGCCCGCTCACCGCTGCCGTGCGTGCCGGTGCGATCTGCTATCTCGACGAGGTCGTCGAGGCTCCGCCCGAATTCATGCTGGTTGTCTCATACAATCCGGGCTATCAGTCTATTCTCAAGGATCTAAAGCAATCTACACGCCAGCGTTTCGTCGCGATGGAATTTGATTATCCCGATGCCGATGCCGAGACTCAGATCGTCGCCAAAGAAGGCGGCATCGACGAATCCACAGCCGCCGATCTCGTCAAAATAGGCCAAAAGGTACGCAACCTCCGCGGCCACGGCCTCGAAGAAGGCGTCTCGACCCGCCTCCTCATCTACGCCGCCCAAATGATCGCCCAGGGCATCTCACCCATCGCCGCCGCCGAGGTCGCCATATGCTCACCCATCACCGACGACCGCGAATTACAGCGGAGTATTCGCGAGATCGTCACGACGATAATCTGAGGCCATTTGGTGGTAAAATATAGCTATGCAGGAGACTCGATCGATGTTCAAAGACGGACGAACGATAACGACGCGCCTCTCTCGCGTTGGCGAGCGTCCCGACCGCGAATTCGACATTCAATTTTGGCAAGGATTAAGTTCCGAGCAGCGGGCCGATGCAGTTTGGGAATTGGTCGTCGATCACTGGCAGATGCAAGGCAAGGACCCCGATGAACTCAGACTTCAAAGATCTGTTGAAAGCGTTCAGCGAAGAGGGCGTTAGATATCTTGTTGTCGGCGGTTACGCTTACGCTGAACACGTCGAACCCAGATACACCAAAGACCTCGACGTCTGGATCGAAAGTTCCCTTGAGAACGCAGACAGCGTTTTGTCCGCGTTGCGAAAGTTTGGAGCACCGCTTCGAGACCTGTCAAAGGACGATCTTACAAACGTAGGCACTTTCTATCAAATAGGATTGCCGCCCAACCGGATAGACATAATCACGCAGCTCGAAGAGATGGCGTTCGCCGACTGTTGGCAACGCCGCAAGACAGTCGAGCTTGGCGAACTCTCGGTCGAGTACATATCCTTGGGTGATCTAATAGAAAATAAGGAGCGGACAGGGCGTCCACACGACATTGCCGACGCTCAATATCTTCGACAGGCACAGCAAAGTAAAATTGATGACGAACGATAACGCAGCATCCGCGATCGTGGCGACGAATCTAGTCAGAACCGCCTGCGTAAGCGGGCGGTCAGTCTTTTAGACACCAAATATCGCAGCAGTTCAATAAGATCTCACTTATGTTTGATTAAAACGACTTTGTGCCGCAGACGGCGACGCGTTGGGCGAAGAACCAGATCGGCTACGTCCGCTCCGAGCAGATGAAACACCTCTGCCTGTTGCTCAACTGCACGACCATTTCGAATGGCGCGAAGACGGCAAAGCGGTCGTTCACGACACCCACGCCCTTCGCACCCTCACCAAACCGCCGCCCGACACCAACATCCAAACCACCCTCCGCGAGATCGTTACGACGATAATCTGAGTAAGTATTACAGACTCCGCTCCCCGAGAGTTTATCAAGATATTGGGTCTCACTACTGCGGGTATCGCAGTTGCTTCTCACGGCGTTTTCGGACAGAAGTAGCGGAATGCCCGCTAACTAAAGAGCCAACTCCATAAAGATCATCTCGTAGGGGTTCTCATTGTAAGGCTCGATCTCGTAAAAACCCTGCGAGCGGTACATCCCGATCGCTTTTCCCATTCTCGGTATCCATGAGTCCAGTCGCACCTTTTTATAGCCGGCGACGCGAGCTTCGCCGATCAGATTTTCGAGGAGGAGACGGCCGAGGCCTCTACCTTGAAACTGCTCGCGAACGAACAGCCGTTTAATCTCACACGTATCGTCATAGAGAGCACGGAATGCTACACATCCGGCTAGAGAGTTGGCCGCGTAGGCAAGCAGAAGGCGTCCATTCGGACAGGCATAATCGCCGGGAAGGAGCGCGAGCTCTTCCTCGAATCCCTGAAAACCTAAACTCACCCCCAGCCAGTCCTCATATTCACGAAAGATCTCACGCGCCTCGGCGATCTGGTCAGGTGTTTCGGCCTGGGTGATGGTAAGCATATTTTTATCGTATGATATAACACTAATTCTTTACGGAACTAGCAGTCGAACAGAACAAGGTTGCAAACGAGCCCTAATATCGACCGGTCGGCGAAAGCCGATCAAAACCCGGAAGTAAATCGCATCCTCCTCGCCACCGGCGATCTCATCCTAAAACCCGATCACCACGGCGAAGAGAACCCGCCGCCCGAGTGGAAATACTACGACATCTGGATTCAGATCCGCTCTGATTTGCAGAAGCCCGCACGTTAGTGGGGGCGTAGCATTCAATTCGACCTTCATATTCCTTTGGTTTTGGTTCAGCCACCCGCTACCGCAGGTGTTTTGACTAGAGTTAACACCCATTTAACACATCGTTCACTTCTCGTTAACTTCTCCGCAATATCTTTGGTAATTGCTACCAGAAATTATCAAACAAATTGCGCTTAAGATGCGGCCGGGGATGGCTGACTTAGCAGGAGTGAACATGAAACCACGCGTTATCATTACGTCGATCTTTACCTTTCTACTTACCATTTTATTTACAACGGCTGCTTTTGGGCAGGCTGAGTCGGGCAGTGCGGCGATCGAGGGTGTCGTCAAGGACCAGAACGGAGCGGTCGTCCAGGGGGCGACGGTTGTTATCAAGAATAAAGACACCAACCTTGAGCGAACTGTAACAACCAATTCGAACGGTGTATTTTCAGCAAGCGTGCTGCCGGTCGGCAATTATGTCGTGACCACTAAGGCATCAGGTTTTGCCGAGGTTCCGAAAAGCGTAACGTTGTCGGTCGGCGAATCGACACCGGTAGAGATCATCCTCGGCTTGCAAGGGGCAAGTGTGCAGGTTGATGTGACCGGCGACACAGATGTTATCAGTGCTGAGACAGTGTCAGCCGGTTCGACGATCTCACAGCGGCTGGTTGCCGATCTGCCGGTTCGCGGGCGCAACTTTACCGAGTTTGTACAGCTAACGCCGGGCGTTGTTCAGGAAGGCGACCGTAGCGGCCTGGTCATCTCAGGCCAGCGTTCTATCAATTCGAATGTCGCGATCGACGGTGCTGATTTCAACGACGCATTGCAGGGCAATCAGCGTGGTGGCAACGAATCGGTGTTCTTCTTTCCGCAAACCGCGATTCGCGAGTTTCAAGTGGTGCGTTCAGGAGCGACTGCCGAAGTTGGACGAACCGGAGCCGGATTCGTGAATGCCGTCACGAAATCAGGTACGAACGAGGTACGTGGCGAAGCTTTCTACTTCAACCGAAACAAGCATCTCACATCGCCCGATGCCTTTGGCCAGGACCTCGACAACGCACAAAATCAGTTTGGCGGTTCGATCGGCGGCCCGATCAA
>JBBQGO010000347.1:0-3429 GCA_038323125.1 Pyrinomonadales bacterium | reverse complement strand
ACTGAAAACTCTGATCGGTCAATGCAGGCACAAAATTTGGACGCCGAAAATACGCAGCCATTTCAATTCGCAGGGTTACGGTCTCGCCATGCGTCTTACCCTTTGGCCGCGAACCCGAGGATTGCTGCCCCTGGGGGCCTACATTTACCTGCCCGGGAAACGCCGGCTGGTTTTGAGATGAAAAGTTCTGGCTTACCTGGGCGTTTTGAGACGCAGTGCCGGCAGCCGGAATCGGTTTAGTTTGATCGGTCTGCCGTTCCGAATCCGACGGTGCGAGTTCGACCGCACTTACAACGATAAATTCACGCCCTGTCTCGATCTCCCTAATGAACCGCCGCAGATTGTGATATGAACCCTCTAGAGTCGTTGTCACATAAACTCCGGGGAAAAGGCTTCGATACTTTGAACGGCCTTTTTCCTCATCGGACTCTTGTTCAGTGCCGGCGTCCGCCGCCTCCAAAGGAGCGTAGTCCGGGCCGGTCGTGTTGGCAAGGCCGTATGCGGCGATAAGGCCATTCAAACGCTGATAGAGTGCAGTCCGTCCATTTGACCCGATCGGAAGGAATCGCGTTTCAAAATCCTCGACGCTGGCGACTATTTTGGCTACCTGTGTTTCAGTCGATGTGATCTCGCCGTATTTCGACTTGGCGGAAGCGAGCTCGGCCTCAAGGCGTTCGGCCTCGGACCTGTTTTTAACTAGTTCGCTATTGGATGGGACGACCCACATGAAATACAGGATAAAAGCGGCCAGGAGAGTTAGAACGCCCGCCGTGACAACACCTATTTCAGCAGGGCCCCACATCCCCGCATAAACCTTTCGCGGCCGGTTAGGCGGCAGATCGAGAGTAACCGGTTCGGTAACGACCAGGACTTCGTCGGGCACGACGACGACTTCGTCGGGCACGACAACCGCGTTGGTTACCGTGACGATCTCTTCGACTTCGGGGACTTCGTCAGGATTGACTGGGTCAAGTTCTGCCATTACTGCGCCCCTCCTTGATCGATCTGAGCAACATCTGTCGAGGGTTCGGCCGTTGAGTAACCGTAGCCCGGCGTGTAGATCAGCCGAAACGTGTATTCGGTAAAAGTGATGCGTTCGTTCTTCTGCAGGTCCTGCCCGCGAAGATCGGCCTGAAAGAGTCCGGAATTTTGCATGTTTTGGATCATCGCTATTACGGCCGGGTAATCACGGCTTCTAACTGCAAATTCGAGCTCGGCCCTGATACGGTCTCCATCCTGATAGATATTTTCCACCGATATACGCGACGCACTAACGCTGCCCGGCAGGACCGATTCGAGGTCTGCGAAGAGCCGCGACCAGCCAAATCGCTTGTTGGCCACCAACTTATGCGATGCAGTTAAGATCGTTTTTTGTTCCGGCGTCAAAAGCTGCTGTACTTTAGCACCCTCGCCCTTAAGCCTGTCGATCTCAGCACGATCCTGCTCAATAGCGGCGACAATAAGCTCGTTCTTCTTATTATTTTCATTAAGCTGGGCGAGACTGAGAGCCCCGGCAATGGCGCTCAAAAAAAGCAGCAGTCCGGCCATTACATAAGGCAGAGTTCGGTTTCTGAACGGGTAAGTGGCGAGATTAAGTTTGGTGATCACAGTATAAAACTAGCTACAAAATATGGTCCTGGACTCAGAAAATTACAAACCATAATTCTAACATGAAAGGAAAACAATGTCTTTCACGTTCTGAGGCGGTATTTGTTGCAATTTTACTCGCGTCGGGGCCGCAGGCTTAGATTGAAGTCAGTATCGATAACATCGCGATAGGCGGCCACGCGGTTCCGTCCATCGCGTTTGGCACGGTAAAGTGCAGAATCCGCCATTTCAACGAGTTCGATAGGATCCGAGGAATCGTTGGGAAATGAGGACACTCCGATACTTATTGTGATCTGATGTGTCGACTTGGCCTGGCCCTGCCGGACGACGCTGAACATATAATTTTCGACACTGGCTCTCATCCGTTCCGCCGCAACGAGCGCCTGCGGCAGTTCGGCATCCAGCAGAAAAGCTGCAAATTCGTCGCCGCCGAAACGGGCTGCCGCATCGCCGCTGCGGAGATTGCTCATGATAGCAAGGCCGATCTCTTCGAGCGTCTTACTTCCGGTCAGATGGCCGTAGTTGTCGTTAACGTTCTTAAAATTGTCGCCGTCCATCATCAATACACAAAAAGGCCGGTTTTCAGCCTTTGCACGCCCGGCTTCGCGGCGAAGCTCAGAAAAGAACGATCGGCTTGATAACAGTCCGGTAAGGTCGTCGTGTGAGATAAGGCGGTGTATCTGACGCTGATATTCACGGTCGATCTCATCCAGCAGGTCAAAGCGTAAAATGGTCTCACCGACCATGATCTTGTCGCCGTTCTCGAGCGTCTCGCGATTGATCCGCTGTCCATTTACGTATGTCCCGTTTCGTGAGTTGAGGTCAGTAACGACATAGTTGGTCACGTTATTCGACGGATCATAGACCGTGGTCACCCGGGCATGCTGTCGCGAAACCTGGGTGTCGTTAACACGCACATCTGCTTCGAGCGCGCGGCCTAAAATTACGTCCTCGCGTTCGAGAGGGATCGGAACAGCGATAAGCTCGCCGCTTAGAAACACAAGCGCTGGTTTTAGATCACGGCGAATTGTAACGATCTCGTTCATAAACCGCGGAGAGGCCGGGTGGAAGGCAGCGGCTGCTAATAGGATAACCCATCCGGGGCGATGAATTCCATAGTTTTCTGTCAATAGCGTACCGACCCGCATTTGATACGCAGCCTCTGGTGCTCTGGAGAGGGGAATGGCGGTTATATAAAGCTACCTGCCTCTAAAAGGTGAGATCTTCGGCAAGTGCGTCGTCTCCGCCGGAGAAAGACCGAACGGACCACGAGCAAATATGATCGCGGCGCGTGAACGCGCGGCCCCCTCGCGAGCTAACGTGACTCTGTCGCGTCAAAAAAGAAGAAAAGCGCGTGACAAAATGAAATTTGCGCGTGACAAAATGAATTTAGCGCGGGGAAGAAGGAATGGAGCGCGGGGCAGAAGGTATTTAGCGCGGGGCAGAGGGCATTTACCGGGCGAGCGAGAGACCTTGACCCGTGAAACCGAGCCCAATTCCCGCGGAGCTATCGTTAAAACGCGCGAAATATTTTCCGGAGTCCGGAAGTATTTGAGGCTGGCACGCAGTGTTTACGGTCCGAACGACGTTACTGGTAACGCCGAACAAATTTCATTACGACCAGATTGCCTGGTTTTCTATCAGCACCGCATCGCGGATCTTCTGGCCGCTTACGAAGAATTCGCCAACCTCGGGCTTCTGATTTGCTGCCTAGACACGAGTTCCATTTCTGTCTGAAGCCCACGGTGCTGTATATTTGCATAAGACTCCTGCAAAGACTTCAAGTAAACGCCACAACTGTCACAGTTTCCGACTACGCAA
>JBBQGO010000346.1:0-3438 GCA_038323125.1 Pyrinomonadales bacterium | reverse complement strand
TGTCCGAACTCGATGATCTCGGTGTTTCGCTCTCCACCGACGATGTTGGCACCGGCTATTCTTCGCTCAGCTACTTACAGAAATTTCCATTCGAAAGGCTGAAGATCGACCGGTCGTTCATCAACATAATGGACGAGAATGATAAAAGCCGGGCGATCGTTAAAACGATCTTGATGCTGGGCGAAAATCTGGAGATCGAGGTTGTCGCCGAAGGCATTGAGACGGTTTCGCAACTTGAGACGCTCAGGTCTCTAGGCTGTACCGCAGGACAGGGCTATCTGTTCTCACGGCCTATAGACCATGAGACGGCCGAACAGTTCCTCGAACATGGTGCGAATGTATTTGCCGACAATCCCATGCTTGAGTTCGGAAATTCAGCTGTAATACAGGTTCGCGACGTGCAGTAGAACTATCGCTGCCGCCGGTTTCCCGCAGCCACCCTTTGAATTTGAATCGAGGTGACCCTGCCCTGCCGGGCGTTGCAGGCAGCCGCAAAATACATTTATCACAACACTTACAGTGAACCGGGACTCCGACGCGGAACTCTGTTTTCTCGCGAAGGAAGTTCTCCGGCGCGAGATAAAAAGCCGCCGACTCAAGAAAATGTACCTTTGACTCGAGAAACAGCCGGCTCTTCTTAAGAAAAATGCGTTTTGGCGCAAGAAAAAGTGCCGGCGCCTGCCGAAAAAATGCGGCCGACGCGAGTTTAAGTGGCCCATTCTGCGAAAGGAGCAGGTTATTTCGTGAAGAAATGATTGCTCGTTCAGGA
Organism: Pyrinomonadales bacterium; assembly: GCA_038323125.1. GTDB lineage: Bacteria > Acidobacteriota > Blastocatellia > Pyrinomonadales > Pyrinomonadaceae > OLB17. The sequence goes on along the minus strand of JBBQGO010000346.1, from coordinate 2,669 downwards.
TGTATTCGCCGTGCGGCGTCGAACAGAAACCGCGATCTGAGACACTCATCTCTCATCGACCGACCGTCCCGAAACCGGCCTTGGCCAGGCTATCTAAAACGCCGCCGGCGATCGCAGGTATGATATCCCGCTCGGCCGAGTAGTTTTGAGTAAAAACAACGAGGACAAATTTATGCCCGTCCGGCGTTTCGATATAGGCAGCGTCGTGCCTGACGCTTTTGGTCCAGCCCGCTTTCGACCAGATCCTGGCACCCGTCATTTTTCGGTCGAGCAGGACCTTACCGATAAAAACGCTCGCCTGAGCATCGGCGTCGCGTTTTGGAGCAAAAGGGTCACGACGCAATAGTTCCATCATCGCGCGGGTCCGTTTAGGAGGTGCGATGCGGCCGAGTACGATCTCGGCCAACAGGCGGGCGGTCGCACTGGCCGTCAGCATATTACGATTTTCACCTTTGTAGTTTCGCGACTGCTGTTCGATCCCGTAGGCGTCTTCGCAATAGGGCTTCTGATTGACATTGATGTGGGTGTAGCCCATCGAAGTGAAAAAGCGGTTGACCCGGTTCCGCTTGTATTGCCATGCCTTGAATGCGGCCTCTGGCACCTCGGAGCCGCTCGCGGTGTCGGTCAGAACGTCGAGGATGTAATGCGTAGCGTCATTTGATGAATCGACGATCATATCCCTGAGGCCGCGTGAGAGTTCGGGCGTCAGCTTTACCTTGCCGTCCTCAAGTTGTCGATGGAGGGCCGCCATGTAATAAAGCTTGACCACGCTCGCAGCGTATAACGGGCGGTCACCTTCGACCTGGGCTATCGTCGAAGCCACCGGATCGCTGAGATCAATCAGGGTTGCTGTGATCGCACGATCTTTCACCGTTCCGGCAAGCTTCAGACTACCATCTGCCTCACCCACTGCCCGGGCCAGCAGAACCTGAAGATCGGGTGACGCCTTCATCTCCAGCCCCTTATATGATGGCGGCGATACGATCTCGGCGGTTTGTCCGTATACGCTTACGGCCGTCGCCAACCAAAGAAAGCAACCGATGCAAAGTAAGCCAATGTTTCTCTGTGCTCCACTCATACCGTTACCTCAATCTTTACCGGGATAGGATTTAAGAGTATAAACGAAAGGCGTCGCCAAAATCCAAATGACGCCCCTCGCATGGAAATGAACAACGGCAAACTGGTTCGCGGTCTCGGTCGCTGGGATTTTACGGCCATCGTCATCAATACGATCATCGGTGCGGGCATCTTTGGACTGCCGGCCAAGGTCCATGCTCAGATCGGCCCGTATAGCCTGTTCGCGTTTGCTGCGTGTGCGATCATTGTCGGATTGATCGTGCTTTGCCATGCCGAGGTGTCCAGCCGTTTTTCCGCGACGGGCGGGCCCTACCTTTACGCAAAAGAGGCGTTTGGTTCCGTCGTGGGGTTTGAGGTCGGATGGCTCTACTGGATCGTTCGCGTCACTACCTTCGCTGCCAACTGCAACCTGCTTGTTACCTATCTCGGCTTTTTCATCCCGTCGACAAACGAGGGCCCCGTACGGATAGCCCTGATCGGCCTCATCGTCATGGTCATCACGGCCGTTAACATTGCGGGTATTCGCGAATCGGCCCTGATGACAAATATCTTTACGGTCGGAAAACTGGTGCCGCTGCTGATCTTCGTTATGGTCGGCATGTTCTTTGTTCAGCCGGGGCACTTTTCATTCGACGCGGTGCCGGAGGCGTCCTCATTTGGCGTGGCGGTGCTGCTACTCATCTACGCCTTCGTCGGGTTCGAGGTATCGGTCGTTCTTGCCGGCGAGACAAAGACTCCTGAGAGGACCGTGCCGTTCGGTATTCTGGCCGCACTCGGCGGGGTCGCCGTCCTCTATATTCTCATTCAGATCGTTAGTATCGGCACGCTGCCTGGGCTCGCAAATTCCGAACGCCCACTCGCTGACGCTTCGGTCGTATTTCTCGGGCCGCTCGGGGCTGCTTTCATCACGGTTGGGGCTCTTGTGTCGATCTTTGGCAATCTCAATGTTGGCATCCTGGGGTCGACGCGGTTGCTTTTCGCAATGTCCGAACGGGGCGAATTACCTGCCGTACTCGCTAAAACTCACAAGCGTTTCAAAACGCCTTATGTTTCAATCGTGATTACGGCGATCGTCATCTTGATACTCACCATCCAGTCGTCCTTCATCACGGCCGTAGCAATCGCTACGATCACGCGCCTTATCGTATACGCAACGACGTGTCTGGCGTTGCCTATACTGCGAAGGCGGACCGACCTGCCATCGGCGCCGTTCACCGTCCCACTGGGCACAGTCGCTGCCGCACTTTCGATAGCCTTGATAATATGGCTATTGACCAATGTAGATTTTGCCAGGGAGGCAGTTCCGATCATTGTTGCCGGAGCGCTGGGATTGATCCTTTTTGCAGGTTTTCGTCTGTTCAAACGTCCCAACGTCGAGAGTGACGTCGAGGAGATATAAAACTACCTGTCGATGGCTGAACCTCATTTGAAAACGCCTTTGCCAAGAAAGCTCTGACGCAGGAACGAAATGGTATCCTGCAGCGTCTCCTGAGGATCGCGCGGAGCAAATCCCAATTCGCTCTCAGCCTTTGAGGAATCGAAGTACCAAAAGTATTCTGCCTGCTCGACTTCGTTAGGAGCGACGGGCGATG
>JBBQGO010000345.1:0-3451 GCA_038323125.1 Pyrinomonadales bacterium | reverse complement strand
ATCTCCGAAACAGGCTGAACTCGGATCTCCATCTCTGACGCGACGATGTGACCGATGATCCGCTTCTGCTCAGCGGTCCCGCGGGCGGCGATCGCCTCGAGGGCTTGTTGCACTGATTGCCGGTACTTTTTGTCGATTCCGTTACCAAATTTCATCGCTCAACTGCACTGCAAAATCAACCAAACGTTGTCGAAGTTCTTGTTAGCAAGATCATCAGTCCGTATCCAAAAATAAATCGCTCCTACATCACCCCACATCATGTCGGCGCTTTCGTCAGAGTCTATCTGCATAAGCAGAATCCAGTCATCGGCATTGGATTCCAACGTCTTTGACCGTGGATCTTGGTATCCAGTGGCATCACCGCAGTAAACGCCATTGGTGACCAGGGCAACTTCGACCTGCATATCTCCTTGAACATTGTCGGAGTGTCCAAGCAGGCGATGCCTTCCACCCCAAGTGTCGGGTGGGTAATTGGAGTTGAGGTGAGCCAACTCGGTGCTGAAATCGGCAAATCTATCGGCCTCGACGTCTGAAAAACGTGTTAGCTTTTCAAGCCTATCGTATGCCCGGGATCCGAACGCCGGTACCGATAGTGATGTCCGAAATTTTAAGAGTCTCTCTTCGAGAGCGAATTCTGAAACAGGGGAGATGTGTTCGTGAACTGATACTTCTGCCGATGAGTAAAGGACCATAAAGCCCTGGGAATCCTTGGGATCGAATCCCCACGGTTGCTCCTCCATATCAAAGAAAAAAGTCAATAGGCCGCTCGCCGGCAACTTCCCTTGCGCGTCAAACGGAGCCACTTCCGCAAGGTCAACCTGTAAAATTAGTTCAATCGGTCGGCCGTTATTGCACGGCCATTCAAATTCAGCAGGCAAACTCGCATTTCCGCTTAACCTACTCCTTGAGATGCCGCGGTCATTGATATCAACAAGGTCGAACGCTATACAAAGCAGCACGAACTCCTCTATTGTTGGACCGAAATGAACTAGGTTATGTTTACGGAGAAGCTCCCGAAATGCGTCATTCATAACTGCCCAAATCCGCACCAGCTGTTGCTGTTATGCCAGATTATTTCTACGTCTTGGGCCTTGGCGTCTTGCCACCATGTTTCGAAGTCGTCTTTTGAAATGTAGAAAGCGGTCGGCGCGACGAGGTGATCGAAGACGATATTGTGCTGCTCGCGCCAGCCGAACGACCCGAGGTGGTTTAGATAATCGTTGTAAAAGAGCTTCTTCGCGACGCCTTTTGCGGCTTTATTTGCGGGGCGATAGACGAGTTTTGTGGTCAGGAAAAGCGAAAGCGTCGGCAGCTTGGAAAGCTGATAGAGCATCGGCTGGCTCATCTTTGAGGTAAAGCTTTCGCGGACCGGATTGACGTATTTTGTTATCCACTCGTTATTCTCGGCGCCATAAACCCAGGCCGAGATGTGTCCGCCTTTCTGCACTTTTGACGCAAGCGAAAGAAATGCTTTTTTCGGGTCCGGCGTGTGGTGAAGCACGCCGACGCTGAACGCGTAGTCGAAGGCTTTCTTGAGCGGCAGTTTAAAGATGTCGCATTGGACGATGTGTGCGTTTGGCAGGTCGCGGGTCAGGGCGAAAGCTGATTCGACGCCGTCGCCGAGATCGATGCCGACCACCTCTTTCGCTCCCCATTGTGCCGCAAGCTTGGTGTGCCGGCCTTTGCCGCAGCCGCCTTCGACCACGACCTTGCCCTCAAAGAAATCAGGTTTCACAGGTTGCAGCCAGCCGAGGAATTGCTCGTTATACTTCGGGTCCTCTTGGGTAAAGTGCGTCCACTGCCAGCCGAAGTTCTCAGCCGTTTCCGCCTTGTCCGCCGCGATCTTGCCAAGGTCAGCAAAACGCGGGACGCCGCGGACGACCTTGTATTCGCGCTCGCATTTTTTACAGGTCAGGACGCCGTCGATTATTTCTTTGCCTTCATACTTGCTCGCGTACGCCAGCAAAATATCGCCGCCGCATGTCGGACAAGCCAGAAGGTCTAACAACTTTTCTTTCATTAAAAACAAAAACGTATCAAACACGGCTTGATACGAATGGAAATGATAGCAATTTTACGGCGTGTCGACCATTCGGGGCCGTTCAAACGGAAGTAAACGTATGACCCGTCCGGGGCGGTGGAGGATATTCTATCAGACCATTAAGCAAACTCGTGGAATTATCTCGTCACGATAGAGTAAGGCGAAAACAGTCCGTGTCGGGAATAACGCCTCCCGATCTAGACCATAGGAGATGGAAAATGGCTTATCTACTCAGTTCGCAAGCAGTTCTGATCTGTCCGCATGGCGGCGCAATACAGCATGTGCCAAACACATTCACAACCTACCGCCTAAACGGCTATCCGCCTCTGCTTTTGACAGATACATATATCGTGGCGGGATGCGGCTTTACGTATCCCTGTCACCAGGTCCAATGGCTAAACGGCTCGGCCACAATGATGATAAAGGGTGTCCCCGTTCTTACGGTTACGTCGACCGGTCTATGCCTTTCGACCCTGGGTACCCCCGGCGGCCCGGTCGTCATCGCGAGTCCTGTGAATGTAAAAGAGGAGCCGCGGGAGTTTACCAACATCAGCCAATAGGTCCGCTCACCTCGGCGCGCCCATTACGCGGAGGAGTTCGGCGACGCTCCAGGCTTGGGCGGGGCAACCGCGCGGGGCGTGTGGCAGATCGCCATCGAAGATCTCGGACATCTGGCCGAGGCCGGCTACGCTAAGGTGATCTTGGAAGCCGGAAAGGATCTGGGCGACGCGGGTTTCGATATCGGTATCACCATTGACGCGGCGAAACGCATCCACATACGGCCCGATCAGCCAACCCCAAACCGTTCCCTGATGATAGGCGGAATCGCGATCAAAGGGGGAACCGGCATAGACGCCGACATAGCTCGGATCTTTTGGACTGAGCGAACGCAGGCCGAAGGGCGTCAGTAATTCGCTTTCTACCTTGCTGACCACTGCGGCCCAGCGGTTTTCGTCCAGGATCGGGTGGGCGAGCGAGACGGCGAAGATCTGATTTGGCCGGACGGAAGCGTCGCGTTCGCCGTTTATCACGACGTCAAAAAGACATTTCTCTGCTTCATTCCAATACAAGCCGTTGAAACTGAGCTGGGCGAGGTCGGCCATCGCGTCGAACCGCGTTTTGTCGTTATTGTGGCCAAAACGGCCTGCGAGGTCAGACATTATCCGCAGGGCGTTATACCAGAGAGCCTGTATCTCGACCGGTTTGCCGGTCCGCGGAGTGATGACGAGATCGCCGATCTTGGCGTCCATCCAGGTCAGCTGAACGCCGGGCTCGCCCGCGTAGAGCAGGCCGTCGGTATCAACGTGAATATTAAAGCGTGTGCCGCGGACGTGCATGGCGACGATCTCGGCAAGCTTTATGTAAAGGTCGCGGACGGTCTTTTCGTCGCCGGACGCGGCGAGATATGCC
>JBBQGO010000344.1:0-3451 GCA_038323125.1 Pyrinomonadales bacterium | reverse complement strand
ATAATGCGGGTCACATCCAAAAAACATGACCCGCATTTTGCAAACTATGGTTAGTACTAACGAGTTGGGCTGACGATCGTTCCAGTGCCGCCGAATGTGGTGTCACTCGACTGGGTACCAAGGAAGATAGCAACGCCCGCTATGCCGGCCGCCAAAAGGATCAACCACGGCATGCCTGCGATCGCTGTCGGAGGTGCAGAGTCGGGACGCAAACAGGGAACACAGCCAGGCTGTGCCATGTCGCCTGCGATAGCCGTACTGCCCGCAGCTACCTGCTTGTCAGACGTGCCCTCGCGCATGGTCACAACTCCAGCCGTCGTGTCGACGTGCGTGTGTGAACACTCGACCTCAACCAAAAAGTTGTCAGCCTGATTAATATCAGCGATGACCATTGCGTGCTTGGTTGCGACCGTAGCTGCAACCCCCGCCGAGTTTGAGACTCGAGCTTTACCCCGGTCAAGCGTGCCTACGATGCTTCCTTCGGAAAAACGCAGCGTCATGCTCGAATTCTCAAGGATCTCAACTCTGCCGAGTTTGCCGAGGCTTACTACAGCACTTGAACCGGCGGCCGTTGTTATTACGGCACCCGAAAGAATCGTTGAGTTCGAAATAGCGGGCTGGCCGTTAACAGTGACCTGTCCCAAAACCGTGATCTCGCCGGCGACGTCCTTTGGTAAGGCAAAAGCCACCATTGAATATACGGTCCATACCGTAGCGACGGTGAATAATGTTACAGACTTGCGAATAATATTTTTGCCGAGCATTGACTTAATCTCCTCCTGAATCAATCCATTCATAAAATTTAACCTTTCAATCCGAATCGGTAACATCCGATCGGAGATGAGGTGTGAAAACAACTAGCGAACCGGACTGACCGTAGTTGCTCCGCCTCCAAAATCTGCCCTGTTATCGGCCGAGGCGGCATAAATGATAGCGGCCGCAGCTCCTCCAAAGATAAGAGCAAACACCCACCAGTCAGGTCCGCCTACATTGTTTGACGTCTGCCTCGAAGCGGTTCCCGAACCGGCTGTAGCTGTTTCACCCGCACTGAGTTGAACAACTTCGCCTGACAAGGTTCTTACGCCGACACTCTGAGCAGCACTAAGAACAGTAATGCTTCCCGCATTGAGGTCACCGCCAATGGCGTTGCCTTCCACGTTGAGCACAAACGAAGTGTTTGGGCCGAATTGAATGTTGCCTGCTTTACCCAGGTTTACTGTTGCACTAACACCATCGGGTGTCGTGATCGTGCTTGAAGAAAAAATCGTCCGACCGCTCTTTGCGGGTTCACCGTTAACAGTTACATATGAGGTCTCACTCGCGGAGTTGCCTCCGGTGATCATCAGCTCGCCAACAGCCTTGCCTGAGTTAGCCAAGGTTATCATAGAGTAAGTCGCGACTAACGCTATCATTAAGCACATCGAGAGTGCCTTGTTAATCCACAGTTTGCTATTCATAGTTCTCCTCTGTATCGATCCAATATTATGACTTCTAAAAATCAAACCTTTCAATCTTTTACACGAATTGGATAGTGATGTCAATAAATCCAGACCACTCGTGCAAAATTCAGAAAATATCCTTTCCGGAGCTTATAGAAACATCTAAGCTGAGATTTGATACATACTTATATCACATTTAATGTACGTTTCAAAGAAAAATACCAAAAAAATAGACCATAGGTAGTATTTTTTGCTCGCTGCCCTAAAAGCTGGTCTTAACGCTAACAGTTTTGAAGCAAAAACGCTATTTCACCCAGCCAGAATCTGAAGGCCCGCGAATCGAAGCCGATCGAACGATCTCAAGTGATCTGGCTCCTCATAGGAACGGGCAATGGCGGGCATCCATATCCGAGTTCGGTTAGGATGCTATACGGAACGTGCAGTTATATTACAATGTATCGCTGCTCGAATTTTCCAAGGGCATGTGAGGTGGAAAACTGTTATGGATAAAGTGGTATTGGCCGCTGATCTCGGCGGGACAAATTTGCGTATGGCGGCGGTCGCCGGCGATGGTGCGATCCTTCACACGGCAAGGACCGGCACTCCTAAAGGCGTATCGCCGGAACATCTGATCGAGCTGCTCGGCCAATTAGCGAATGAGTGCCGTTCGTCGAGCGGCACTTCGGCAGCAACGGTTGGCATTGCCGTAGGTGCCCCGGCCAATATTAATGCCGAGGGCGTGCTGCAGAATTTACCTAACCTGCCCACCCTCAGCGGAATGGACCTGAAAGGGGAACTCGAGACGGCCTTTGAACTGCCGGCTACATTAGAGAATGACGCCACGGCGGCAGCCATCGGTGAAAACTGGCTTGGGGCCTCAAGAGATGTCAATGACTCGATCATTGTGACGTTGGGGACCGGTGTCGGCGGGGGGATCATTATTAATAACGGCCCCGTACGCGGCATCGACGGGGCGGCCGGTAAGATCGGCCATATGTCTGTCGAGCCCGAGGGGGCGCCGTGCGGATGCGGCAGCCGGGGCTGTGTCGAGCAGTATGCATCGGCGACGGCCGTGGTCCGAATGGCCCGCGAGGCCGGAATGGACGAAAATTCGTCTTTCGATGTTTTTAAAGCTGCCAAAGCCGGTGACACCCGCGCGGTTTCCGTTTTTAACGCGATGGGCAGGTACCTGGGTATTACTCTCGCTGGACTCTTAAATGCCTTGAATCCGGAAATGATCATTATCGGCGGTGGAGCAGCGGAAGGGTGGGATATGTTCATCGGCCCTCTAAAGACAGAGATGAAAGAGCGTGCCTTCGACGAGCCCTTCGAACGGGTTGAGGTAGTGAGGGCGGTGCTCGGCGACAACGCCGGCATCCTCGGTGTAGCCCGCTCAGCCTTCTTAAAGATCTGATATCGAAACCTTGCCGGCGGCAGACCTTTCACGCTCGCCGACCTTTGCCTGGCCTACGCGGAACTGCGGGAAAACCCACGTTCGACTTGCGAAACCGAAGCCATACCTGCAGAAAAAGAGGCTTCGACTCCAGAAAAGGCTGCTTTTACTGAAGAAAAGATTTTTGTCGCGCGGAAAAATATCGAAAACGTGAGAAAAAATGATTTTATCGCGCGAAAAATGCCTTTTATCTTGAGATAAGAGGATTCGTTCTGGGTTGAGTTTGAATGCCGACCGAGCTAGCTGGAACTTACAGAGTTTAGATCTCGAACTGCCGCCAGAATGCTCCCGACGCGATTTCTTCAGTGGCCTTCCGCCCCCTGGAGATTAGTTGCCGCGTAAGCGCATCGTGACGATCACGCTACACTCACAAGCAGCTACGCGGCATTTTGGAAAGGATATCAGCCACTCTGGTTTAGCTGTCAAAACTCTTTAGAAATGTCCTATGTTTCAACTCTTTAGAAATGTCCTATATTTCATGGTTTAGTTTCTTGTTCCATAAGCCGTTTGTTTGACCAGGCCATTCGCCATGGATGATTTGTGGAAGGGATAGAACTCT
>JBBQGO010000343.1:0-3453 GCA_038323125.1 Pyrinomonadales bacterium | reverse complement strand
TCGTAACGATAAGTTTACCGCCATCTTCGGATATCAAAAGATTGTCGATCGTGCTCCGCGGATCGCCTTGACCGTTCTTTCCGAAATTATCTTGCCATATCGCGGTGATCGAGCTCCGCAGGGTGTTTTCACGTCGCTGTTCGACGATCTCGCTTCTTAATTGATTAAATGACCCGCTCAACGGCACCAGGATCGCCGCCAGAGGGGCCAGGATCATCACAAAACGGATCGGTAAGTTGCGGATCTCCCGGGCCTGTGCAAAACGTGGAAAGCGGCCGATCAGATCGAGGATGTACAGGCTCTCCCGGTCGTCGCGTGCCCACTCCTCAACTCGTTTCATTAGGGAACGTGTATTGAGGTTGACGGCCAGAAAAACCAGCATAGCCGTGAATGTGATGGCGACCAGATTCGTTAGGAAAAGGAGTCCTCCGCCCGATGCCACCAGCCATCCGGCAGAGGTGTCCCGCGTGATCATTAACCCTAATCCATAACCGGCCACGCATAATGGCGGCATAAGCGCGACGGCAATAGCAACGCCGGGGATGGAGGTGGCAATACCCTTTACATCCCGACACACTGCGATCGAGCCGACCGCTCCTGAAAATAGTGCGATAACAAGGTCGAGGGTATTCGGCTGGGTACGTGCAGCGATCTCGGCAGTCATTTCCCGAAATGGTAGGATAAGTACCAAAAGCATGGTAAAGGCGACCGCAAGGGCACTGCTTAAAACGATCTTTGATCCAGACCGCAGCCCGAGGATCACATCCCCTGACGACAACGCAAGGCCAGCCGCAAGGATCGGGCCCATGAGGGGCGATATCAACATCGCACCGATGATCACGGCGGGCGAGTTCAAAACCAGTCCGAGAGTCGCTATTCCGGCCGAAAAGAATATCTGGAGCCAATAGACAACATCGCGAAGCGTCGACCCGCGTGACAATTCGAGATATAGGTCTACTTTTCGTTCAGCGTCAATTCCCAGCAGCCGGCCGAAACGCGAATGGAAGCGGTTCGCGGGTCGATCGGACCCGCCACTTTGGCTTTTAACTGAATCGAGTCCCATAGGCTAGTTTTAATACAGTTTACCGACGGATCCCGGCCTATGGCTAATCACGCCAAGGCTCCGTGGCATCAACGACGCGATAGTAGCCAGAAGCCAGAAGCCAGAAACTAGAAACTCCTCCATTCATCATTCATCATTCATCATTCATCATTCATGATTCATCATTCATTATTCATCATTCATCATTCATCATTCGTCATTCCCTCCTACGGTGCGCCGTAAACAACCGCAGAGTTCGACCAGTATGACGTGTTCGTTTTGGCAACGGCCCGGACCTTGTACTCATAATACTGGCCCGGCACGACAGGTGCGTCCGAAAACTGCTGTTTCCCGGTGAAAAGCAGGAACGCCCACGGAGCTGTGTCGCCCTCGCGGCGCCATACCTCATAGTTGACCGATCCGCTCGGGTTGTTGCCGTTGAACCTCAGCCGGTTGACACCGTTCGAAGTTCCCGAGGCCGCCAGGTCCGTTGGGTCTTGAGCGATTATCGGAGCCGCGTCCTTGCGATAGCTGAAACCGCAAAGCTCGAAATCGCTCCTGGGGCTTCCGGCAGCGATCAGGTAGTTTTTGATCGACGAACTGCCTGACCAGGATAGAGTGGTTACAGTACTGCAGGGGCTATTTGAAAATATATCGGTGGTAGACCGCCGCGAACAGTCGAGCAACGGTTATCGGGCGGTACATCTCATCGTCTCCCACTTAGATAGAATGATCGAGATTCAGCTAAGGACATTGGTACAGCATTTTTGGGCCGAGCTTTCAGAAAAGTTTTCTGATGTTTACGATCCGGGAATCAAGTACGGAGCGGGTCCTATCGAGTTACAAGCAGCGTTGAGACATTTCTCTGCCATTATCGCGGATTATGAAGTAAACGAAGTGAAAATCAGACAACTTGAATTGCCAGCTCCGAACACGCCAGAAAATAGAAGACGCCTATCGGACCTGCAGAAAAGTTTTATTGATACGCGAAAGCTTATCGTTAAAAACCTTCGCGATCTGATCAACAAACTGTAAGATAAAGATGATGATATTTCTGATAGATTATGACCGAAAGGCTGGAAAGATCGTAACGTTCCAGCGCTTCACCGACGCACAGCGAACGAGAGCCGAGGAGGCCCGTCTTGACTTGGACCTCCAATTAAACCGGATCGGAACAGAACGCGAAGTGGTTCTGTTGGAAGCCGCGACTGAGGCCGCTTTACGGCGGACCCATCGGCGTTATTTTGAAAGCATTGAGCAGCTTGAGCTATTATCAACAACCCTACTCGCATTTTCAGGGTCATTTACCCAATCGCCAAAATATTTAATAAACGACTTGGTTCTCACTGTCTGCCACAAGTGTTTAGGTAAATTAGACGGCTTACCATTGGGTGCCAATAATTGACCCTTATCATTCGTGATCAGTGGGATTGCATCACGTTCCCGACGGAAAGCAACGGTATCAAACTCAGGGGCATTATCAGCGGCTTGACGGAGGGGTGTGTCGAGGGTGTTCGTGTCGGCGGTTTGACGGAGCGATGGATCTACTTCTTGAGAGTTCTGAGGTGTTCGATTATTTTGGGCAGACTGTTCTGGAAGTCCGCTCGTAATGACTGCGTTTCGGAAAGAGTCAAAAGATCCGAATTTGTTGATGTATCTTGCCTCTCCTTCGGTAAGATGTCCGATGGAGTTTGCGATTCCGGTTTTTTGTAGGTATCTGTTAAGTTCATTTTTACCAAACTTACTAGCAAGTTCTGCCGCTGTACTGGGCCGAATGCCAACTACATTAGCATCTTTCCCCGCAAAACTCAATACAGTTGTATCAACAACCTTTCCACCCTGAGATTCGATGTATTCTTTTAAGGCACGAATCGACCCGCCTTGAGTTAATACGTCATCGGCAATAATGTATTCACGTCCGCTCTCAACCTTGCCGTCAAATATTTTCTTTGCAAAAAGTCGCTCCAGCCCTGATTTGGATTGGCGAGATAATTTGGCTCGTGAAACAATATTTGTGGTTACATCTAATCCATAACTATGCAACTCGGCAGCAAGTGCTAATGGCAATCTATTATTGCCGGTTGGTTCACGCTCTAATATCGGTACAACGATCGCATCAGAGTGACTGTTCGCCAATTCTTGTAGTTTATCAGGCTTAGTAACGTCCCGGATGACTTGGTCCGCAGCTCTGTCGTCACCTGCTTTAGCAGCATTAAAATCAGGATGTCTGCGTAACGCGGCGACGGTCGTATGAGCCGTTGCTTTAGGGAAATCATGTTCCCATTCTTTTGGCTGACTTGACTCATCAGCGGCCATGCGGAGGGGCGTATTATCCGCTTTATCATTATCGACGGCTCGGGACGATGCAAGCGGACTTTCAGCCGTTTTCGCCTTATCTGCCGGTGCCCCTT
>JBBQGO010000342.1:0-3472 GCA_038323125.1 Pyrinomonadales bacterium | reverse complement strand
CTTTCAAGAGCAACATAGCCATGGGCTTTCCCACGATATTGCTGCGACCGACGATGACCGCGTGCTTGCCCGCGATCTCTATTCCGGACCTCTTCAAGATCTCGATTACACCGGCCGGTGTGCACGGAGCCAGGGCAGGGCGACCTTGGGCAAGCCGGCCGAAATTGATCGGATGAAAACCGTCGACGTCCTTTTCAGGTTCGATCCGTTCGAGGACGAGACGCTCGTCGACGTGTTTTGGCAGCGGCAGTTGGACAAGTATGCCGTCGATATCGTTTCGGGCATTCAGTTTATCCACAGCCTCGATGACCTCCTCATGAGTGGCGTCCGACGACAAGTGCAGATGTTCGGAAACAATACCTAATTCCGCTGATGTCCTGACCTTGCTGCCGACATAAACCGCCGAAGCTGCATCATCGCCTACGCGAACGACTGCGAGGCCGGGTGAAATCCGGTGAACGACCTTAAGGTTCACGATCTCAGCCGCGACCTCGGCTTTTATTGCGTCGGCGATTACTTTTCCACTCAAGATCTTTGCGGACATAGTTACGTTGAGGTGATTTTACAGGAAATATCGAAACTTTGCTAAAATCCGGATAATGAAGCATTTTCCGATCGCATTGGCTCTCGTTCTTTCCGTGCACGGTAGCTCATTTGCCCAAATCGTTGCCGAAAACCACGTGGAGATCAGGCAGTTAGTTATTGATCGCGATTATGGTGGGGTGATCACAGAATTGCATGTCCTGGAAAGCTCTGATCCGAAAGCGTATGTCGAGGCGGACTACGATTACCTGATGGCTCGTGCAGCGGAATCGAGCGGCAGCATAGCCTTGGCGATGGAGCATCACCAAGCGGTCGTGGATCGCGACTCCGTCTTAGGCGGCTACGCCCTCAAACATTTGGCCCATATTTCGCGTTCGACGGGAAACCTAACCCTCGAACGTCTATACTTGCATCAGCTATTGTTACTTTTCCCTGACAGCCTGTTGGCGGGCTCGACGCTTCTTCGGCTGGCAAATAATGCTTTTGAAAGCGGTAATTATGGCGAGACTATTCGCATTCTGAATGGGGGCACGCTCATCGGAAAGGGAGTAGCAGAAGCGATCGATCGCTCAAAAGAAAGGGATATCCGAGCCTTACTCGGTGAATCCTATCTTCGCAGCGGCCAATCGGCACCTGCCCGCGACTTATTTACACAATTGTTGGATAGCACACCAATCCCATCTCAGCCTGACGATGTTGCGGTTGCTGCGGCGAAAGGCCTTGACCTTCTCGATGGCGGCAATGAAAAAACGGCACCGCGCCTCGGCGATGCGGAACATCTGCGCCGCGCTCATATTTACCAATTCAACCGAGAGTTTGCTGCCGCAAAGCTTCATTTGGATGCGGTCATCGCGGCTAACTCAAATGGCGAAAGTGTCGCAAATGCTATGTTCCTAATCGGCCGCGGACAAGTTCAGCAATCGGAGTTTGCGGCCGCCGTAAACAGTTTTGAGCGCATCCTTGAGCAGTACTCAGAAACCGCTTCGGCGAAGGATTCGCTGCTTCAGGTAGCATCCGCGTACGCTCGCCTTTCGCGCTCGCGCGAGTCGATCGCCCGTTATCAGCAATATATCGACAAGTATCCGACCGACGAAAAGCTCGACCGGGCTTATCTGAATATTGTTGATGTGCTTCGTGATCAGGGAGAAGAGGGTGAGGCCATCAGATGGTGTGCTCGAACTCGGGAAGCTTTCAAAGGGAAAGTGCCCGAGGCACTTGCTGCTTTTGCCGAAGCCCGAATTAACATCGCGAGGGAAAATTGGCCCGAGGCACTGCGGTTACTTGATGATCTGCGTGCGTTTAACGATCTCGGCGGGGCAGTCGAGCCGGGCGGCACTAATATAGCCGAGATCACATTTTTGCGCGGCTTCGTTCTCGAGCAGCTAAAGCGGTACGCAGAGGCAGTAGATATTTACCTCTCGATCGCGGATGGCCGGGCGGAATACTATGGTTGGCGAGCCACCCAGCGGCTCCAGTCACTCGCAACAGATGAGGTTTCAGGGTCCTTTATCGCCCAAAAGGTAGGGGCGTCGGCGGCGGGCCTGAGATCTGAGGACGTGAACACGCGGCGCAAACACGCCTTGAACTTGCTTCGGCTGACCGAGTCTGAGAGGTTGCGAGAAGACGCCCTCGCGGCCCTCAGGACCGAAAAAACAAGGCCAGAGGTGATCGCGAAAAAAAAATCTGATGCGGCTGAGAAAAGAATTGATGGTCGATCTCCCGCGGGTGATCACGCGACAAGGACTCCGCGAACGTCGATCGCCGGGCGCCTGCTCCATCTTGAACTATACGACGAGGCCGCGCCCGAACTTGAGCTAATGCAGGCAAGGACAAAAACCGGGTACACGTTGGCAACCTACTATAAACGCGGCGATCGTGGGGATCGGGCCGTCGCATTTATGGAACCGATCTGGCGAGGTATATCATCTGACCACCCCATTGAACTCATGCCGGGCAATCAGCTCGAGCTACTCTATCCAGCCCCGTATGCCGATCTGTTGCTGCGACATACGACGGATCGCGGCGTGGATCCGAGGTTAATACTTGCGATCATGCGGCAAGAGTCGCGCTTTCAGCCAGATGCAAAATCGTACGCGGCTGCACGGGGCCTTATGCAGTTCATAGCACCCACCGCCAGCAGGATTGCTGGCGAACTGCGGCGGGAAGGCTTTCGTCAGGAAGATCTGTACCATCCCCCAACGGCGATACTTTTTGGCTCGCAATACCTAGAAAATCTGTTTCGTATGTTTCCCAAGCAACCGGATGCTGTGAGCGCCAGCTATAACGGAGGCGAGGAAAATATGAAACGCTGGCTCACCCGTTCGCGTTCGGCCCTTCCGGATCGCTATGTGCCGGAGATCGGCTATTCACAGACAAAAGATTATGTTTATAAGGTGATGTCGAATTACAGGATGTATCAGCACATCTATGATGAACAACTCGTCGCCAGATAATATTTCGTTCAGCTTTGGTACACTATACCCAATTATGCGAGCCATTTTACTTTGTTTACTGGTCTGCTTTCTTGGGCTTACCGGGTGCAAACCAAGCGAGACTTCCTCTAACGCACCTGAAAGCCTTAAACGATACCCGTTGAGGGGTAAGGTCGTGTCGGTCGATCGGGCCAGTAAAAAGGCAGAGGTCGATCATGAAGCGATAGTAGGCTTTATGCCCGCGATGACAATGGACTTTCCTATCCACGCATACTGGGTATGGGATGATCTGGCAGTCGGCTCCGAGATACGGGCCGAGCTTGTCGTTGATAATACCGCCGCCGAGCCCTATTGGCTTGAAAACATTGGAATAGTCTCCGTACCCAATCCCGCTCAGGCTCCGGTACCCATAAAAGAAAATGTTGCTCAGGTCGGAAAGGGTGTGCCGGATTTTGTTCTGACGGACCAGGACGGGAGGAAGATCACTCTTAACGATT
>JBBQGO010000341.1:0-3517 GCA_038323125.1 Pyrinomonadales bacterium | reverse complement strand
CAGCCACCGGAAGAAGAGAAAAAGCCCGGTGTTAATTTCTCTTTGGGACGGCGCTCATCGTTCCAGTTCGGCAAAGACTCTGACGACATGGCCACGCACCTAAAGACTGCTGTGCTCGAGTCCCTCATTCAACTGCTCTGGCTCCCGATGCAGATCATCGTATTCTCCTTTTCTGCTATCATAATTGCATTGCTCTACTTGAAAACACGTCTTGCGGGCGGCGAATCGATGAACGATCTCATCGAACGTTTTGAGGATGACGGGCGTCCAAGAAAGAAGTGGCAGGAACGCGTAAGGAACCGTTTGATCCAATCCGGACGCATATCCAGCAAACCCTAGGAATGCTCCTCGCAGTAAGAAAGATCCCGATCATAATTTTCATAGTCTCGTCGATGTGGCTGGCCGCGTCGGCGCAGGATGTCACGCGCGAACTAAACCTAACAGCGGGCGGCACCGTTGATATAGTCAATCGGGCCGGGCGTGTCGCCGCCAGAGCAGAGCCTGCGGGCGATGATACTCCGGCGGCGTCGAGACTGACCGCGATGTCGCCCGGCGGCATCTCAGAATCCGAGCTCAAGATCAGCGTAGGCGGCGGCAGGACGACGATAACCGTAAATCCCTCCGATACTCAGAAACGCATAGATCTGATGCTGATATTGCCAGAACGGACAAAGCTGCGCGTGCAAACCAATGATGGTGCCATCGAGGTGGGCGGCGGCTTTGCCTCGATCGAGGCAAAAACGCAAACGGGAACGGTGGTCCTGGACGTTCCGGTTTACGATCTGAAATATCAGTTCCTATGGACCGAGTCGCGGCCCCGCTATCTGGCCGATTTTGATATCGCCGAAGTAAAGGAAAAGAGCGCCGGACGGTTTGAGATAAAAGGCCGTAAGGAGACTGAGCGAAAGCAACCTCCCGCGATCGCAGAAACAGACGGTGAGCAGGATCCCGCAGTGGCCCCTAAAGCCGGGAGATCGAAGGTCAAAGATCAGACCTCAGTCTCGCTTAATATCACTACAGCTCGTGGCATTATCCTCCTCAATGTACCGCCGAACGAGGTAGCGAGCGACCTGCGCGAGCGGCCGCTGACCGAGGCGGCCAAGGCTATAGTCCGCAGCGGGGACTCACTCCTGATGGAGGCCATCCGTCGGACAAGCCCTAAACACTTTGGAGATTATTCGCGAACATTGCCGCCGCTCATGCTCGAACCGCGTTTTGCGGTGCGTTCGGCGTCAGCCGCGGTACCCAATGCGGCTATCAAGACCGCACTCGTTCGCGTGACGGATTTGCAAAATCGTGCATTGCCCGGCCTTACGGCCGCTGATTTCGAAGTTGTGGAAAACGGCACGACCCGCGAGATCCTCTCGATCTCGCGATCGCAGGCACCGTTCAACCTTGTGCTCTTACTCGATGTATCGGGCAGCGTCGAAAACTATGTGAATTTTATCCGTAAAGCCGCACGCAGTTTCGTTGACACAGTCGGAAAGGACGACCGGGTCTCGATCGTTATTTTTAACGAAGACGTCAAGATGCTGTCGACCTTTACGACCGATAAGGGCCGCTTGTCCGAGAGTCTCGACACATTCGATGCGGGCGGGGGCACGGCATACTACGATGCTATCGCCTACGCGGTCAGTGATACGCTGCGGCCTCTGAAGGGCGAACGAACAGCGATCGTGATACTGACGGATGGAGACGATAATCGATCATTCCTGCCCTTCGATTCGCTGATCGGTTCGATCGAGGAAAGCGGAGCACTGGTCTATCCGCTTTATGTTCCATCAGCCCTCATCGCCCTGGCGGCTCAGACCGGCGGTGCAGACATCGATCCGACCAGAAGTAAATATATGTCGCTAACCGCCAAAAGCGAGGGCGAAGGCGAACGGCTGGCAAAGATATCAGGCGGCGTCTACTATCCCATTACCCAAATCAGCCAAATACAAAAGGCGTACGAGGACATCGTGATCCAGATGCGAACAGCCTACAATGTGAAATTCAGATCCGACGCGGCGATGGCCGCCGGTAACGGTGCGAGTCCGCGTCTGAAGATCAGGGCCAAGCGCGAAAATACGTTTGCGACGGTTACTTCGGTCATCGCAGCGGGTCAGGACCGGGAGCCGTAACGACTGGATTTCTCTTAGGCTTTAGGTTATCCGCTTGCTGGTTGACGTCTCTTCAAGTCTCCTTTGTTTCCAGCCTTTGGTATGCGACGCGGTCGTATGCTCAAATTAAACTAACTTGGACACACCACTCTTTCAATATTTATTTGACGAATCGGAACAGCGACCATTGACTGTGTCGGAGCTGAATGCTGAGGTGCGCTCGGCCGTTGAGCGTCAGTTTGCGTCTGTCTGGGTCGAGGGCGAGGTTGTTAATTTTATGGCGGCCGGGTCGGGGCATTGGTATTTTAACCTCAACGACGGGACCTCGCAGATCAAATGCGTCTGCTGGAAGGGAACTAACTATCGGATCAGGTTTAAGCCTCAGAACGGCAACAAGGTTAAGGTCAGAGGCAAGGTCACGTTTTGGGAGACAAAGGGCGAACTTAAGCTGTCGGTCGAAACGCTCGAACCGTCCGGCGAAGGTGCTCTCGCGGCCGCGTATGAACAGATCAAGGCGAAATTAGAGTCTGAGGGCCTGTTTGACGAGAGCCTCAAGCGGCCGATCCCGTTCTTTCCACGTCGTGTGGCGGTGATCACCAGCCCGACCGGTGCGGCTTATCACGACATCCACAATGTTTTAACGCGCCGCGCGGGCTCTGTCAGCATCTTACTCGTACCTACGCTCGTGCAGGGCGAAGGTGCGGCGGACAGCATACGGCAAGCCGTGATCGATGTGAATGCCTACAATGCCGGTGCCGGCGTTCTCGATAGGGTCGACGTGATGATCGTAGGCCGCGGCGGGGGCTCGGCAGAGGACCTGTGGGCGTTCAACGACGAAATGCTTGCACGGGCAATTCGGCTCAGCTCGATACCCGTTATATCGGCAGTCGGGCATGAGATCGATTGGACCATCGCTGACCTCGTCGCTGACGTGCGGGCGGCCACGCCCTCGGCCGCGGCTGAGATCGTGGCACAGCGTGAGGATGAGATCGACAGTGCATTCCGGGCCCGTGAGGGTCAATTGACGAGCCTGATGGAATATAAGATGCTGGCGGCCGATTCACGAATGGACGACGCGATCTGCGCGCTCGGTTCGGAAGTCGAAGTGCGAATGCAAAGGGCCAGGATGGGGTTTACCGGTATCGCTGCCAGGTTGACGCCCGCCACTCTCACCGCAAAAGCAGCCGGCATCACGAGCCGTTTGAATATGCTGGAACAGCGACGCCTGTCAGCGATGGCCCGCGGCATCAAATTGAGATCGGAGGGCCTGAACGTGCAGATGGCAAAGCTCAACGCCCTCTCGCCGCTGGCGGTGCTCACACGCGGCTATTCGATAACGCAGATGGCGGACGGCCGCGTATTGCGCGATGCGGCAGCGGCCAGGGCCGGTGACAAATTGAATATACGCCTTGAGC
>JBBQGO010000340.1:0-3523 GCA_038323125.1 Pyrinomonadales bacterium | reverse complement strand
GAACAAAGTCTTGCCAAGTGCGGCCTTTGCAGCTGTTACCGTATTACCGGCAGGCGGTGTTGGCGGCTCAAGTGGCGTGTAAGGCCCCGGTGAATCTCCGAGGATACCGCGGGTTCCTTGATCACCGGCGCTCACCGGGCTCGTCCCGTTAGAGGACTCGGCGCGAACCCAGTAAAAATAGGTCGTGCCTGGAGTTCCGGAGGTATCGTAAAAATAATTAGACCCGCTGGACCCAACTTCGGTTGCAGAATTCGGATCGTTCGCCGTGTTGCGGAAAATGCGATATGTCGTCGCACCCTTCATCGTGTCCCAAATAACCCCGACCTTATTTGCGTAATCGTTATCCGATGCTGAAACGCCTGTCGGCGCCGACGGAGCATTTCCGGAGGCCGCCGCACTAGTGGTCCGCGTACTTCCTGAACTTGCCACAAAGACGATGGCGGCAGACACAGCAAATGCTGCGATCACGAAAATCTTCAACTTGTGCATCGAGTGGAACTCCCTATGGATTATGAAAAAGAAATGAGGCAGCCGATCGGAACACGTCACGGCAATACAAATAACGCGAAATTATAACATTCAGAACAGGCTCTCTCAATGCGGCGTACACCGGAAAAGCCGCCGCCTCGCCGAAATCGCTCACCTGACGTAAAATCCCATGTATGAGTATCGATTTCACCAACCGTCGCTGCTTCCATTCGATAGGATCCCTCGCGTTGACCGTTATTATCTTCGGTTCGACGGTCTTTGCTCAGCAGCCGACAACTTCCCCTCTTCCTTCTCCAACTGCAATGCCGGTTCCAACGCCGCAAGTAAAGGGTGTTGGATCAAATACGGTTCTTGACCTTCAAACGAAGATCCGCCAAAGGCTGGCCGACCCCGCTTTACGTCGTGGAAGCGTTGGGATCAAGATCGCGAGCCTCAATTCCGGGACCATATTGTTCGAGGAAAATTCTGAGCGGTATTTCATGCCGGCCTCCAACATGAAGAATTTCACCGTTGCGACGGCGCTGGAAAAATTGACCCCTGAGTTTCGTTATATTACCCGTGTTTTGGCGGACTCGAAACCCGATGCAGATGGAACTCTGAAGGGCGATATTTACGTTCGCGGTTCCGGCGACGTTTCGATCTCATACACATTCAACGACGGGGACAACTTTAAGGGTATCGACCGGTTAGTAGACGCACTTATCGCGGCCGGGGTAAAACGTGTCGACGGCAATATAGTCGGCGATGATTCGTTTTTTCGCGGGTCGCCGACACCAAACGGATGGGAGTGGGACGACCTTCAGTGGTATTACGGTGCCGAAGTCTCTGCATTATCGTTGAATGACAACGTGGTCTCGCTCAGGGTTACGCCGGGCCCGCTCGGATATCAGTGCGCAGCGAAGATCCTCCCTTTTAACTTCATTTACCGTGTACAAAATACCTGCACCACAGGGGCTGCCGGCACGCCCCGAACTCTGAGAATTGAAAAGAAGTTGAACGAGAACATGATCGAAATAAGCGGGAATCTTCCCGTCGGGGATACGGGGTTCAGCAATACGATCACCGTTTCGCGGCCCGCAGCACTGTTCGCGTCGATGTTGAAGCAGCGTTTGATGGAGAAAGGAGTTCCGGTCACGGCTCAGACGCGTGCGATTTCGAGCCGAGCGGCTCCAGCTCAATTGCCGACGCCGTTGGTCGAGGTCGCTAAGATCGAATCGCCGCCACTGGCACTCATTGCCGCCAAAACAATGAAGCCGAGCCAGAACATGTACACGGAAACGCTGCTATGGACGCTTGGCGAAGATGCCCGTGCGAAGAACATGACCACGCCAGTCGTCGAAAAGTCGAGCGCCGAACTAGGCGCCGGCGTTGTAAAAAGCTTTCTGGGCGAGATCGGCATCGCGGAAGACGCGGTACAACAGTACGACGGGAGCGGGCTTTCCCGGCATAATCTGGTAACTCCGTCGTCGGTCGTCCAGCTTTACACCTACATGGGCACGCGCAGCAGGTTTTCGAAAGCGTGGCGCGACAGTCTCACCATCGGTGGAGTCGATGGCACGCTCCGCAACCGCTTTCAAGCGACTCGTGCGGAGGCCAACGTTCGCGGAAAGACCGGTACGATAAATCAGGTTTCGGCGCTTTCCGGGTACGTCACGACCGCGGCCGGCGAGCAGCTTGTCTTCTCGGTTTTGGTGAATGGGGTTCCAGAATCGCGCAAGCGGGTTGGCTTGATCGATGAGATCGTATTGATGCTGGCGAACTTCACCGGAAAGGTTGAACGATAGCAGGATATTGCCGGCAAATATTTAAGGCGGAGAGCTGTTTCGCTCATCCGCCTTTTCATTTAACTAGAGCGATCTACCAACCGCCGCGTCGGTTGCTACCACCCTCGCCGCCACTGCGATCCTCGCGAGGACGGGCTTCATTCACTACCAGATTTCTGCCGTCATGATCCGCTCCATTGAATTGAGCGATGGCGTTGTTCGCCTCATCCTCGGATCCCATTTCGACAAACCCGAAACCGCGCGAACGGCCCGTCTCACGGTCAAACACCACACTGGCAGATTCAACCTGTCCTGCTGTCGCAAAATGAGCCTGTAGATCTTCGCTGGTCACCCGAAACGACAAGTTTCCCACATAAAGTTTGTTGCTCATATTCTTTAATATATCGAACCAGAAGCAAAAAGGCGGGATAGGCGTACATTTTCCTTTGTGGAGGGCGTTGCTAGCCACGAAGCACGCCGAGTATCTTCTGGTGAATGCCGCCGAATCCGCCGTTCGACATGATGGCTACGACATCCCCTTGAGCAAAGTTAGGCGTAAGATGATCGACTATCGCGTCAGCATCGGGGAAGCTCATCGCCGGCTTGCCCTGACGGGCTATATCCGCGACGAGCTCATCCACGTCGAGGACTTTCCCTAGCTCGCTCGCCTTTGAAGTGTTATAAACGCCCGCGATAACAACATAATCGGCGTAAGAAAAGGCTTTAGAATACGGCTCTTGAAAGACCGCCAGACGCGAGGACCACGAACGCGGTTCGAATACCGCAATGATCCGTCGGCCGTCATATTTCATCCTTAGGGCTTTGAGAGTTTCTTCGACCGCGGTCGGGTGGTGGGCGAAATCGTCAATAACCGTAACGCCGCGGACCGTGTCGAGGACCTCCATTCGCCGCTTGACCGATTTGAAGGAATTGAACGCCTCCTGGATCTGATCTCTGGTTACGCCCCACGCGTCTGCCGCGATTATCACCGCCAGACAGTTACGGACGTTGAATTCGCCGATCAAGTGGGTCTCAAATTCGCCGAAGACTTTGCCGTCGTTAAAAACCGTAAATCGCGTAATATCGCCTGAAAAATCGATATATCTCGCCTGCCATTTCGCGTCGTCGGCGAGTCCAAAGGTTTCGAGCTGGGTGAACAACCGGCCATGCATTTCGTCCAGCACTTCACGCACGACAGGCGAGTCAATGCCGCAGATAAGCCGCCCATTTGCGGGCACCAGATTCATTAACCGGGAAAATTGGAACTTTAT
>JBBQGO010000339.1:0-3532 GCA_038323125.1 Pyrinomonadales bacterium | reverse complement strand
ATAATCGGCGAGCGAGGATTTTTTGATGATCCCGTGCTTGGTGACCATCGTCAGGTAAAGCTCCTCGGCAAAATCACGAACCGCCATCACCGCGACGAGCTTTCGCTCTTGAGAAAGCTGAACGAGATTAACGACAGCCTTGCCGCGAGCCGATGTATCGCCTTCGGGGATCTCGTGGACCTTCATCTTAAAGACCTGACCGTCGTCGGTGAAGATCATCAAGTAAGCATGGGTCGATGCGATAAACAGATGCTCGACAAAATCTTCGTTCTTCGCCTTAGCTCCCAAACGTCCTTTGCCGCCGCGTCCTTGCCGCGTGTAGGCAGTTACGGGCGTGCGTTTAATGTAGCCGGCGTTGGTCACGGTGATGGCAACGTCTTCGTCGGGGATGAGATCTTCGATGCTGAGTTCGACACCGGCATCGATGATGACCGTGCGTCGAGCGTCGGCATACACACGTCTGATCTCGGTCAACTCATCGACGATCACCTGACGCAGAACGCTTTCGTTCTGGAGAATATTCTCGAGCTCGGCGATGTATTTGATGATCTCGGCGTATTCGTCAAGGATCTTTTGCCGCTCGAGGGCCGACAGGCGACGCAGCTGCAGATCGAGGATCGCCTGTGCCTGAATGTCGGAGAAATCGAGCTCGGCAATGACCTTGGTCAACTCTTTTAGAAACTGCTCTTTCGATTTTTCGCCCGTCACGCCGCGCCACGACGAGATCTCGCTGGCGGTTCCAAGTTTTGCGGTCAACCACTGTCGAGCTTCATCGACGCTGCGTGAGTTTCGGATCGTCGGAATGATGTAATCAAGAGCGTCGATCGCCTTATTCAAACCTTCTAAAATATGTGCACGAGCCTGCGCTTTGCGAAGGTCAAACTCGGTGCGACGCCTGACGACCTCGCGACGAAACTCAACAAACGCCTCGAGCATCTGCTTGAGGTTCAAAACCTTTGGCTGGCCGTCGAGGATCGCGATGTTGATGATGCCGAATGAAGACTGCATCGGCGTCAGCTTGAAGAGCTTGTTCAAGACGACCTGCGGCACCGCGTCGCGCTTTAGTTCGACCACGAGCCGCATGCCTTCGCGGTTCGACTCGTCGCGAATGTCGGAGATGCCGTCGAGCTTCTTTTCCTGAACGAGCTCGGCAATGCGTTCGTGAAGCTTGGCTTTATTTACCTGATACGGCAACTCAGTGATGACGACGGCGTTCCGAACGCGGTCGCCACGCCCGATCTCGTCAACAGCAGCACGAGCACGCATTTGAATAATGCCGCGGCCGGTGCGGTAAGCGCTTTCAATCCCCTCGCGTCCATAGATAAATCCCGCGGTCGGGAAATCAGGCCCAGGTACAAATTTGATCAGCTCATCGATCGTTATCTCGCCATCTTTGATAAGAGCGATGGTCGCGTCAAGGATCTCGCCGAGATTGTGCGGCGGGATCTTGGTCGCCATTCCAACGGCGATGCCCTCGGAACCATTCACGAGCAACAACGGAACACGCGTCGGCAGCACGCTCGGCTCGGACAGGGAATCATCGTAGTTCGGTACAAAATTGACCGTCTCTTTTTCGATGTCGGCGAGGACTTCGTTCGCGATCTTAGCAAGACGAACCTCGGTGTAACGCATCGCGGCCGGATTGTCGCCGTCGATTGAGCCAAAATTTCCCTGCCCGTCAACCAGCGGATAACGCAGCGAAAAATCCTGCGCCATTCGCACAATCGAATCGTAGATCGCCGTGTCGCCGTGCGGGTGATATTTACCCATCACGTCACCGACCGCACGGGCGGACTTTCGATACGGCTTGCCGGCAGTATTTCCCTGCTCAAACATTCCGTACAGCACACGGCGGTGAACTGGCTTGAGCCCGTCGCGTACGTCGGGCAGCGCGCGGCCGATAATTACCGACATCGCATAGTCGAGATACGACCGGCGCATCTCATCTTCGATATTGATCTGATTGCGTTCTATTAATGAATCCATTATGAAAAGCTAACGTGATATGGCTATGAGATCAGGTGAGAAAGGCCAAACAAAAATTGGAATTAGGTTCGCCTTAACTATTTCTATATTTTACAGGTCAAAAGCCTGTTTCGCAACTCCTGCTTGTATCCCAGAGCGGCCCACCCTCACGCTCTTTCACTAATAAAATGTTTACCTCCAGCACTGAACACGTAAGCTCGATCGACCGTCATATCCCGCAGCCCGTCGTCGAGAAAGAAAACCGGCGGATTCAACGCATTTCGCTTCCGCTGCCGGTGCGCGTCGAGGTGAAGATCGACACCAAAGTCGGTTGGAACGAGATCACACGCCTTAGCGATGTGTCCGCATTTGGCTGTGGATTTCAGCTCAAGCGTCCCGTCAAACGCGGGCGGCTCGTACTAATGACGATACCGATGCCGCGGCAGCTTAGATCGTTCGATTACAGCGAGCCGCAATATCGTGTCTGGGGCGTTGTTCGGCGATGTATCCCGATCGAGCGTGCCGTTGCTCCGGAGTACTCGGTGGGCATAGCGTTTACCGGCAAGGCTCCTCCGTCCGGATATCTCGAACATCCGTCGATGCTCTTCGACGTCGGACGACGCGACGACTCGGAAGGCTTCTGGCATATCACGCCTGCCGATCTTAAGGCCGACGAGAGTGAACTGCCAAACGACTTGCGCAAACAAACGCGGTATTTCATACCAGAACAGCTTAGCGTCTCCCAGGTAGATGCTGCCGGCAATGTAATTTTTTCAGAAACGACGGTCACCGAAAACATCAGCCTGGGCGGAGCGTCCGTCTTTACGACGCTAAAGGTCGAGGCGGGAAATTTTGTTAGGGTCACAAGCGATCGATTTAATGTTACGATATTAGCGATCGTCCGCGGCGCGCGTGTCGGCGAGGACGGCATCACACGTTTGCATTTAGAGTTCATTGACAGGCTGTTTCCTCTCGAAGGTATCGAATAACCACCCCGTTTTTGATTCCTTGCAGCCTGTAACATCCACTAAAAACTATGACTTACAATAATCGTATCCGCACCTCCGCCATCGCGGACGGACGGACGACTGAGAGAGTGCCGACAGAATTGCAGACCATCGTCCAGGTCAAGGAAGGCAACGGTGAGACGTGGAAAGAGGTCGTCAAGGTGGCGACCGTATCCCGAAACGGAGCGGGGTTTAGCCTATCGCGCCCGTGCGTCGTGGGACATCTGATCACGCTCGTGCTGCCGCTCGACCCTAATCTGCGAGCGTACGATCTGGACCGCGAGGTGTATCCCGTGATGGGTATCGTCCAGCATTGCAACAAGGCGACAGTCGATGGCAAGACTGTTTATCACATCGGCGTCGGCTTTATCGGCAAGAATGTTCCCGAAAGCTTCAAGGCCAATCCGACTCAGAACTTCCGCATCACCGGTATGACAACCGAGGGCCTCTGGAAGGTCGCCGAGGCGGAGTCGCAGTTCAAGAAACGCGGCCAGCCGCGCTACTGGATCGGGCTCGGCGTGACTATATCGCTCCTGCAAAAAGCTGAAAATTCAGGAGCC
>JBBQGO010000338.1:0-3535 GCA_038323125.1 Pyrinomonadales bacterium | reverse complement strand
GCTGTTTCGTATGAAAAAAGCTCTTTGGCGCGCAAGAAGGTGAGTGAATTACGGAAAGGGATCTCTCTATTGCCCGAGAAAACGGGCGATATCGAAGGCGATGGGCTTTGACGCAGGGAAAACTAATCCCACCGCTTTTCTTTCTGAAAACGTTTGATGACCATGTCGCGGCGCATCTTTGGCAGATGGTCGATAAAGAGCTTTCCGTCGCAGTGGTCGGTCTCGTGCATGAAAGCACGGGCGGCATAGCCCTCTGCTTCGCTCTCGAACCACTCGCCATTTTCGTTCTGGGCCCTCAGGCGGGCTTTTTGCGGGCGAACGACTACGGCAGGTACTTTACCGATCGAAAGGCAGCCCTCCTGACTTGATTGTTCGCCTTCTGTTGCTACTATCTCGGGGTTCGCGGCGATCAATTTGACACCTTCGCAGTCCATTACGAACAGTCGCAGGTTGAGGCCGATCTGCGGTGCCGCGAGGCCAACGCCCTCGGCTTCGTACATGGTTTCAAACATATCGGAGCAGAGTTCGGAGAGTGCGGTGTCGAACTTGATTACGGGTTGGCCGACCGCGGCAAGGACCTTTTCGGGATATTCGGTGATCTTTCTGACGGCCATCGTTATCGAGGGATCACGCCGCTCCGTGAGTCACGCTGGAAGTCCCGCTTGGCATTAAAGCCCTTCTCCTCGCGATCGAGGCATTCCCAGCAAACGATCCGCCGAGCATTCGTCGGCGACAGGAAGGTATTGTAGTGCTCCACTTCGCGATCGCATTCAGCGCATCGCTCCGTTGGCTTTTCTGTGGTTTTGGGGTTTATCGATTCGATCATTGCTTTCGTTTCAGCAAATATAGCTTTTCCAGATAAAATTCTTTCTCGATCTCAACAGTGTAGTTTGCCAGGACAAAATTCTCCAATGGCCGGCATGCCTCGGTGGTCAAACAGAGATCGTTGACAGCCAGCCAGATCTTGTCGGCCTCGGGCCGAATTTGCGCGATCACCCGTTCCGTTTGTCGGCGGTGACTTTCCGCGGTGCCAAACGCAGCCTCGGTTTCAACATCAAAAAATCCTTCGTTAGGTAGTATTTCATTGATGCCGCGATAGTGGTAGGGCAGTGCAAGAGCGTCAAAAGCTGTAAATACAACGATCGGCTGCCCAGGCGATTCGTTTTCCTGAATGAACCGGCCGACACGCTCCCAGTCGCCGCGTTTGACCCATTCGGGATAGAGATTTAGAAGCGAGTAAGAAAAGGACGCCAGAATAACTGCGCTGCCCGCGATCGCGGCTGCCTTAAAGGACCGTTCGCTCTTGCCCCTGAATAGATCCGAAATAAGCAAAGCCATAAACAATATCAGCGGAACAAACAGTACGGACGCGTGCCGTATCGCTACAAAGGCCGGGCCAAGCAGAAAGTAGGCTGACAACATCAGGGCGCCGACCATGCCAGCGATCACACCCAACGCCGCCGTCCGACGACTTATGGAATGGCGGTGTCGTATGGTGAAATAGGCTCCCAGGATTATCATCACGCGAACCAGCCATAAGCGAACAATCGAAAATCTGGAGGCATCTTCGCCGGGAAAGATCTCGGCCGGCAGAACAAACGTAAGAACGTGGTGCCAAATATAGCGCAGCCCTTCGGTAACGGACCGCGCTTCCTGATAACCGCTTGTGTTTGTCGCAAGTTGTGAAGAAAGGACCCAGAGCATCGGTAAAAAGGCAATACCGGCGACGATCATCAACAACGCATAGTCCCTTGCGGAGGGCCATTTTCGAGTAACGAGCAGTGCAGCCAGAAATCCGACAAGCAGAAAGCCAATGTAATAATTGGTATAAAGGCCAATGATCGCGGCACCTACAAAGCACAGCCTGTCCTTATTCCATGCCTTTTGAACTCCCCCGTCGCCGTCCAGAAACCTCGAGATGAAGAACTGAGCCAGTAAGACCGCGAGCAGGATGACCAGAGAGTACACCCGCGTTTCCGTACTCGCCCAAAACAAAAACGGGTGAAGAGCGAAAAAGGCCGTCGCCAGAATAAAGCCTCTCGGCCCTACAATGCGCCGGGCAACGTTCGCGAACACTGCGATCGCAGCAACACTGCAGAATATTGAGAACAGCCGCGAGAAAAATATAGAGTCATCGATCAACCGCCAGAGACTGAGTAGCCAAAAATAGAGCGGCGCCTGCTTTTCATTCGCTGCGGCGTTTTGTAGAGCACTGATGAGCCCATTTTGGGTGGTGAAAAGTGTCGACGCCTCGTCGGCCCAAATGTTCAGGATGGACGCCAGAGGGATAGCGATAGCCAAATGAAGTACGATCAACGTGACAGTTATTAGGGTACGGGTGGCCCGGGTCGTCTCCATTGGTATTAACGTTTCTTGAAAAGCGCCCAGAAGAGGTCTTCGGACGGGTAAGGAAAGTTCATTCGCGTCGGTATGGCCCTGAGCAAGAAGTTATCACCCACACGGTACCGGAGCAATGATCGAACATGGCTGCCGCTGATCTTTTTTGACGGCCGCCCATGAGCGACGCGGACAAAGCCGAGTCCTTTGAGAAAGACCTGCAGCCCCAACCTTGAGAACCCGTGCAAAACGCTTGGTGGCGAATATTCATGCCAATGCTGGCCAAATAATCGGGCAGACATCGATGCTCGGTCCCAGGTTTCGATCAACAGCAAACCATTGGGTGCTAACAGTTCCCGAGCGACTTCGAAAGCCCTCTTCGGGTCGTAAAAATGGGCCGCGACCTGTATCATCGAGACCATCTCAAAACGCCGTTCCGTATTGAACGATTCTAGCGATCCGCAGTGCATTTCGAGGCCCAGCGTCTCGCGTCCGAAGCGTGCCATAGCCGCGTTAGGTTCGATGCCTGCACCGTTCCAGCCTTCATCGGCGAAGCCGCGAAGAATGAAGCCAGCAGCTGCTCCGACATCGAGAACGGAACCGGGTACTGCAAACGAAGCAACCTTTTTCGCGTACATTCTACCCCGCTGACGAAGCATATCCGATTCTGCGCGGTAGTCCGGATATCCGGGCCCGCCCCCATGAAAGTATGCATCGTCGTAGGTTGCCGCGACGTGACTCTCATCTGCGCCCGTTTGGGCAAAGCGGTGATCACAGTGGATACAATCCCGGATCACATAACGTTTTACCTCAAATTTGAATTTCGACTCTAAGCCGCAGAGAGGACATTCCATGGTAAAGGGGTTAGCGGGCCAGACTCAGGCTTTTGGATCCAAGTGCCAATATTGCTGGCATCGGTGAGGGAGTTCAGGTTGCCAACTCAATGCCGGGTCGTACCGTCTGGCCCGTCTGACGGTATCGATCGGTATGCTGGCGCATGTTTACAACATCGAAATGATCGGTATAACGAGCGATGATGCCATCGACCAAGCCTAACTTATGTTCGACAGATAATCCCATACCCGGGAAAAACTGCAGCTCATCCACATCGCCCTTACCCATAAAATCGAGCGGATGCAGCAATAGTGACGGCTGGACACCACCTAATTTACACATCCTGAGGGCCGAGCTCCAATAT
>JBBQGO010000337.1:0-3555 GCA_038323125.1 Pyrinomonadales bacterium | reverse complement strand
TGAAACTCTTTTGCAGTTCCCCACGATCAAGAAGGTCTTCTACGCGATCGAGGGAAGCCCGGCCGACTTTTACGAATGGGTCCAGGTCGGCGAATGCCCGAAGGAACTGAAGAACTGCGACGCGAGAAATTTCAAATAGCGTCACACTGGAGCGATTCTACTTAAGGTAAGGTTTTAGAAAAGCTCCAGTATGCGATGCCGTGGTTGCGGCAACCTCTTCGGGCGTGCCTTCGGCTACTATTCTGCCGCCTCCAAATCCGCCTTCGGGCCCCATATCTATTACGTAGTCCGCAGTTTTGATGACATCCATATTATGCTCGATGACGAGTAGGCTGCCGCCGCCGTCGATCAGGGCACGAAAGGCCGCGAGCAGCTTGTTGATGTCCTCAAAATGCAGCCCGGTCGTAGGTTCGTCAAAGATGAAAAGCGTTTTCGACGCTGTTTTCTGAGCCAGATGCGACGCGAGCTTAACACGCTGGGCCTCGCCGCCGCTGAGCGTCGTTGCCGATTGCCCGAGCCGCAGATAGCCCAATCCCACGGCATCAAGAACTTTCATTCGCAAAACCAACTTTGGCACATCTTTGAAAAACAGGATGGCCTCGCGAATGGTCATCTGCAGCACCTCGTGAATGTTCTTGCCCCTGTATTTTACCTCGAGGATCTCTTGTTTAAAACGCATTCCGCGACAGTCTTCGCAGGTTAGCTCGACATCGGCCAGAAACTGCATCTCAATGGTCACGGTTCCGCTGCCCTGGCAGATCTCGCACCTTCCGCCCGGAACATTGAATGAGAAATGGGATGGGTTATAGCCCTTGGTTTTAGCCGTGTTCGTCGAAGCGAAGACTTCGCGGATCGCATCGTATGCTTTGATATATGTGACCGGATTGGAGCGCGGAGTACGTCCGATCGGCGATTGATCGACCAGGATCACATCGTCGATGAGGTCTGCTCCTTTCAGTTCTTTGTAAAACCCGACGTTGGCGTTCCATTCTCCGCGATGTTTCTTGAGCCCGGCGTAGAGTACGTCGTGGACGAGCGTCGATTTGCCCGACCCGGAAACACCGGTAATGCACGTAAGCATATCGAGCGGGATATTGACGGTAATGTCCTTCAGATTGTGTTCGCGGGCACCGATGATCTCGATCTGACGCTTTGTCACGCTCCGCCGTTTTAATGGCGTCTTTATCTGAGACTCGCCCCGTAGATACTTGGCTGTAAGTGATGTTTCGTTCTTCAGCAGGCCTGTAAAATTACCGGCAAACACAAGCTCGCCGCCAAACTCGCCGGCGTGAACGCCGATGTCGATGATATGGTCGGCCGCCCGCATCGTTTCCTCGTCGTGTTCGACAACGAGGACCGTGTTGCCGATGTCGCGGAGATTCTCTAGGATCTTGATCAAACGCGAATTGTCGCGCGGGTGCAGGCCGATACTTGGTTCGTCGAGCACATAAAGCGTACCGACCAGAAGCGAACCGAGATTTGTCGCGAGTTGTATACGCTGGGCCTCGCCGCCCGACAGAGTTGCCGCCAGCCGCCCGAGTGTCAGGTAATCGAGGCCGACCTCAACCAAAAACTTCAGGCGGCGGCGGATCTCTAAGAGCAGCTTATCGGCAATATGTGCACGCTCGGGGTCGAGCGTTAGCTTTTCAAAAAATTCGAAGGCGTCCCTAATGGGCATCTCCACGATCTCAGGCACCGACCGGCCGCCGATCTTAACATCGCGGGCCGCCTGCCGAAGCCGCTGGCCGTCGCAGGATGGGCATTTTGTATAGCCCCTGTACTTTGCGAGGAACACGCGCACATGCAGTTTGTACTTCTTGGTTTCCAGCCATTCGAAAAAGCCCTTTAGGCCACGCCACCCTTCATCGCCATAGATGATGCAGTTTTGCTGATAATCCTGCAGATCGATGTAAGGCGTATTGATGTCGATCGAGGCCGCTTTGCAATACGCCATCAGTTCCTTTTGGGCCCAGGCGTGCTGGGGGCGAGTGAACGGTTCGACCGCTCCGGCCTTAAGCGACAACATCGGTTTTGAGATAACGAGTTCGTAATCGATGCCTATGGTATTGCCAAAGCCCTGACAGGTCGGGCACGCACCGAAAGGCGAGTTGAAACTGAACAGATGCGGTTCGGGCTGCTCATACCTGGTGCCGTCGTACTTGCAGATAAAGCTGTCCGAAAACTTAAGACGCGTCCCTTCGGTGGTTTCGATAAC
Source organism: Pyrinomonadales bacterium (assembly GCA_038323125.1). GTDB lineage: Bacteria > Acidobacteriota > Blastocatellia > Pyrinomonadales > Pyrinomonadaceae > OLB17. The sequence goes on along the minus strand of JBBQGO010000337.1, from coordinate 1,340 downwards.
CGCGGCATGTCCCTCGCGGAAACATATCTCGAGCGAATCGACCAGCCGCTGCCTGATATCGGCGTCTGCCTTGAGGCGGTCGATCAGGACATATGTCTTATCAAAATCGGCAAAGGTATAGTCCTCCGGCTTTTGAAGATCGAGCACCTCACCGTCGCGGTAGAGCCGCGAGAATCCCTGTTGGAGAAGAGAAATAAGGAAGGCCGACACGCTCATATCAGCGGTCTTGGCTGCACGCCTCGCCTTTGCCCTCTTTACAAGTTTTTTTATGGGTTCAACGGGCAGGGCCTCCTGGATCGGGAACAGCACGTAGAACCGCGCTCCCTTCGGCAGCTCTGCGAGCACTTCATCGGCGGCGGATTCGGGCGAGTCCTTCTTGACCTCGCGGCCGCAGACATGGCAAAACGTCTGACCGGCCCGGGCAAACAGCAGTCGCAGGTAGTCATAGATCTCGGTTTGCGTCGCGACTGTCGAACGCGGGTTCTTGGTCGCGTTCTTTTGCCTGATGGCAATGGCTGGTGAGATGCCTGTAATCGAGTCGACGTCGGGCTTATCCATGCGCTCGAGGAACTGGCGTGCGTACGCAGAAAGCGATTCGACATAACGCCGCTGCCCCTCGGCATAAAGCGTGTCGAATGCAAGCGAAGACTTTCCCGATCCCGAGACGCCGGTAATGACCGTCAGTTTATTGATCGGCAGCGACACGGAAATGTTCTTGAGATTGTGGACACGGGCCCCGCGGACCTCGATCTGTTCCTCTATTTGTTTAGCAGCCTGCATAGATGCGAATTCCGGCCTCAGCGCAATAGAGTATTTTAACAAATCGGGTTTCGGTAACAAAAGACGGAGGGGGGCGAAGCGGGATCTATCTACCAGCGGACATCGTAGCGGCTAAAGTTCGTTCGCCAACTGTCGGTTTCTTCACAAACGAGGATCGGTATGAAGCCTTCCATAAGGACGACGCAGTCCAGTCCGCGGCGGAGCCGGTATGTCCGTCCCGAGGGGGAACAGACAGTAAGCACGACCCTCTCCTCGGCCACCTTCGATACGGCAGCAAAGCGCCAATCAGTGCGGGACCGCACAAGAAGACGCGAGCCGACGCCCAGAGTTTCGAGGGTTACTTGATCTTTGGCAGTTTCCAAGCTTTTCGCACGTGGTCATACTCAGACGCGGGTAATTGGATAAGGTATGGGTTTTTGGACGGTGTCAGCCAGCCAAATAAGCGTTCGAGGTTGAGCCGTTCCATTGCCGTGCTGCCTGACGTGGCTGCACCCGGAGATTTCCATGGGTGAATAAAGACACATGAACCGCGTCCGGGTTCTACCGGAAACGTGTTATAC
>JBBQGO010000336.1:0-3559 GCA_038323125.1 Pyrinomonadales bacterium | reverse complement strand
TCCCATTTAGTAACCCGGCCGCCCACCTCGACGATCTCACCCGCACCATCCGAAAGCGGGGTGGCGGGCAGCTTCATCCTCGGGTTGTATGTACCTGAAACGACCATAACATCGCGATAATTGAGCGATGCTGCATGAAATCTGACCAGCACTTCGTGAGGGCCCGGCCGCGGCACGTCGCGTTCCACGACGCTCAATTTGTCGATCCCGAATTCCTGTATCTCGTATGCTTTCATTTCTACCTCGGCGCTTTGATGTCCAGGATGATCACGACGTCGTTCCGAATCAGGTCGTCCTGCTTACCCGCGTATGCGATCCCGAACTCTTTGCGATCGATCACAAATTCTGCCTTTACCGCTGTATGGTCTGCCGTGATCTGGATCGCCGCCTGAAATGTAATAGTGCGTTTGACGCCTCGCATTTCGAGATCGCCGGTCACCGAATAATTGCCGCTGCCTTTGTCCGCGTCCGCGACGATGCTTGTCGATCTAAAGGTTGATGTCGGAAACTTTGCCGCAGCAAAGAAGTCGTCGGTTTTGAGATGGTCGGTCAACCCCGGAGCATCGGTAAAAACTGAAGCCATATCGATCTCGACCAGTACGCTGCTCGACTCTGCCTTGTCATCAACTAGGTCCACGACGCCTCTGAACACATTAAACCCGCCGTCATGCTGACCCGTAACCTTTGAGCCAAGAAACTCCACTGTTGACGTCGTGGGGCCAAATGGAAGGGCCGTGCCTCGGGTGCTGAACTCAAGAGGCGGCCTGTTATCAGCAGTAGCTTGTACGGCAGGCGGCGTCACAGTCGCCCTAGGTTTGTTTGCCGCAGGGTCTGCACATGCAGAAACCAGCATGGCTAACAACAGAACTGTAAAGTTTACGAACTTCATATTTAATCCTCACGCTAATATAACCTGAACGCCCGCTTTCGCGGCACCGGTCTTCATAATCCCCAAAATCTCATTATCATCTTAAAGCCCTCGACCAGCTTTGGCATCCATGTCGATAATACTGCAGTCATGTCCTTTCCCCTTTTTCTATTCCACCTTTGTAACTTATGTTGATACAGATAATCTCAAAAAAAACTAAACGATCTAACCCACCTTTTCCAAAACGTCAGCGAGAGTGTATTGGCCAAGCTTTTCACCGACGCTGTGGTCGATCTCTTTCTGAAGATCACAGAGCACTGCCTCGATATTGCGTCCTACGGGACAATCCTGATTTGGCGACTTCGCGTGCAGGGCAAAGACCTCACCGCACGAAACCGCCTTGTATATCTCGCAAAGGCTTATCTCAGCCGGGTCCCTCGCGAGTCGCGTGCCGCCTAAGGCACCCGTTTGCGATGCGACGAGACCGGCCTGGTTAAGCTGGCTCAACACACGCCGTATCACAACGGGATTTGTGTTTACGCTGCCGGCGATGTAGTCGGACTTTACGTTATCGGTGCCTGCCCTCGCTATTAGGGTCAGCATATGCACCGCCATCGAAAATTGACTGTTTGCCGCCATCTGTAACAAGTATAGTTACAGATGCGCCTTCTTGTCAAGAGCCTTGTCAGCGGGCGCAAAAAAAGCCGGGACTGAATACAGCCCCGGCGGAAACGTCAGCGGAGAAAACTATTTCGACGGGATCCTGATCTCGCGGCCGGCGCCAAGTACTGAATTGGGCAGCAGCCCGTTCATTTTGGCAACCTCTGAGGGGTTGGCGTTGTTCCTCGCCGCAACCTTTGCGACCGTGTCGCCGGCTTTGGCCTGGACGACCTTTATACCGGCCGGCAAGGCCGCCGGGACCGTATTGGTCGGACGCGAATAGACGATATTTTGCACATTATTGCCTGCCACCGGTACAAACACCTTGCCTTGCGGAGTTTTCATTCCCGGATTGGCCGCCATCAGATCACTGATGTTGACGCCGGTTCGATTCGAGATGTTCTGCCAGGTTTCACCGGACGAAGATTTAGCAAGATTAGTATTATTGATCCTGGACGCCGGCAGCCGACGGAATAACGCAACGACCTCGTTTGCCTTGCCCGCGGGCACGTTGACCACATAAGGCTCGGGCGGGGTGGCGTTCGATCGAAGATGCGGATTGAGGTAGCGCAGATACTGGACGGTCGTATCCGAAGCCTGTGCAACGAGGTTAAGGTTGGTCGACGCCGGTATCCTGATCCTGTCGTATCGCAGCGGAGCTGCGGGACGAACATGGCCAAATCCGTACTGATGCGGGTTGTTTGCGATCAGGATCGTTGCCAGGATGTTCGGCACATAATTTCGCGTTTCCTTGGGCAAAAACGGATATGCGGCCCAAAAGTTTGCGGCACCGGCACGGCGGATAGCCTTGTCTACATTGCCCTCGCCGCAGTTGTATCCCGCCATCGCGAGTTCCCAATTGCCGTAGCGATTAAACAGAAACTTCAGGTAGCGGGCTGAGGCACGTGTTGCCTCGTCAAAGCTGTTTCGTTCATCAACGTGGGCGGTGCGTCGAAGCCCGTACCGTGCACCGGTCCCGGGGATAAACTGCCACAGGCCAGATGCGGCCATATGCGACATCGCACTCGGCTTCCACGCACTCTCGACCTGGCCGAGCCATGCGACGTTCTCCGGTATTCCTTCTTCGCGAAAGATGCGGCGTGCCATCAGCATGAACATGCCCGAGCGGTAAAGGCCGATCTCCATCGTCTTCTGCCCGCGTCCGCGATAGTAGTTGATGTATTGCTGGATCATCGGGTGGACCTGAAAGGCAAACCCGAGGGATTTATTAGCTACGGCCGTCTGTATGTATTGATATTGCTGCTGTGCGACGGGATTGCTGTCGATCTGAAGTTCATCCTGCGTAAGTTCGAGTTTTGAAAGGTCGTCAAGCGGCGAAGGCTCAAACTCCTGAGTGTTGAATCCGATGGGCAAATGATTGGCGGCCATCGTTCCCTCGAACGGGACGCCTGTCGCGGCGGGCAGCCCGGTCGGCCTGGTCATTGAATTTTTGGCGACGGTCGTAACCTTTTCGGCGAGAGGGTCGTCAATGTTGTTCCAACCGCATGTAAGCGAGAGGTTCTTTACCTGCGGCAAATGGCTGTCCAGCGGAAACTCCATCCGGTAGATGGTTTCGATCAGTTGGTTATAGCAGCCCTGCAAGCGCTGTTCACGCTGAATATTCAGCGCCGAGTAGAGAAAAACCTCGACCGACTTATTAAATTTCTCACCAGCGGACGAACGACTCTCATCGGCGTAGGCGAGCAGGCCTTCCTTAAACGAGATGCCGGCCTCAAAGAGGACGAGGTTTACGGCTTCCTGGGCCCTTAATACCTCGGGTGTAAGTGTTCCGTTGCCCGATGCTGAGCTTGTGCCCTGAGCGATCGAAACCGAACTAAATACCAATAATATAAATGCTGTAAATCCTAAAGTCTTAAATATATTTGTTTTCATTAAGTTCGTCTATACCCGTAAAAATACCCGGTTAGGGCGAATTTGAAGAATTAAATGGATAGTGATCGTCTGATAGTTTAACGCTGCGACGCCCTAAAAGTTCCGCAATGAACTGTGCGGACATGCGTCCATTTTGAT
>JBBQGO010000335.1:0-3560 GCA_038323125.1 Pyrinomonadales bacterium | reverse complement strand
GGTCATGATCAGATTTCACGCAAACTATCCGTTCTCAGCCCGGTATTTTAAGCTGAAAGAGACAAGGCGAGGTTCACCAGGCAACCATGACCCACGTTTCCCAGCATTGTCCTTTATATATAGATCTGAGGGAACACAGGCCCTTCACGCTGTTTGTGAATTCGAGGACGGCGAGTTCACATTGTCTAATAAAGGCGAACGCTGCCTGATCGGAAATTCCTCGTTCCGGATCGACGCTGCGGAGTATGGGTCCGGCTATATGTTGGCAATTGATATCCCGATGTCTGGGAAACGAACCATCAAAGCAGAATTTGAGTGGTTGTCGATCGATACCGCACCTTCTGAGAAAATGTTCGATCCCGGATCGGGTTCGGCATGGAATATGTCGGCCCCGCGTGCGGACGTGAGCGGGCGCATAACGGTGGCCGGGAGATACGGCGAGGTCCAGCGTTTAGTTCATTTTCGCGGAACCGGCTATCACGACCATCTTATGACGACCGATACGAACAAAAGAGCAGACGGCCAGCGATGCTGGGGCAGAGTACATTTTGCCGATTCGACGGTTGTTTTCCAGCGTTTCGCCCACGATGAGGCATTAGGCGGTGCGTCGTCTGACTTGTTTCTAATACAGAACGGTTCCACATTAAAACAAGAGGCGAGCTACGAAGCTCGCAACCATGTACGGGACCGATCGGGACTGAAGATACCGCGGGTCCTGTCGCTGCACACTGAGGATGGCGTGGAACTGCTTGTAAAGCCTCTTACGGTGATCCATTCGGGCTTTTTTGAAGTGCAAATGCTTAGCGATATGATGCTCAAGCTTCCGGACGGCCGATCGAGCCACGCAAATGGACTAACCGAGTTTATTGATCCGGGAAGAATGAGAAACCCTTTCTTGAGATGGTTCACTGATCTGCGGGTTGGAAAGAAGGGAAGGCCCCCGTTGTTTTAAGCGTCGACGAGCTTTACCGCGGTGCCGTAGGCGAGGACCTCCGTTGCTCCCTGCGAAAACTCCGTAGCGTCGTATCGCATACCGATGATCGCATCTGCACCGATCTCGTGAGCATGCTGGATCATCCTGTTGAACGCTTCCATTCTGGCTGCTTCGCAAACAACGGTGAACTCTTCGATATTGCCACCGGCGAGCGACTTGAGTCCGCCAACTATTCCGCGGCCGATGCCGGTAGCCCTTACGACTATGCCGCGAACTACGCCGAGGTATTCTCTGACCTGCTGCCCCTGGATGTCGAAACCGGTTGTAACGATCATAAAGATCTAGTGATTCTGAATCCGATCAGCCAGAGGTGGCGAACAGGATTATATAATGAGTGGTAATGGTAGCGCATAGGGGAGTTGAACCCCTCTTTCAAGGTTGAGAACCTTGCGTCCTAACCGATAGACGAATGCGCCGAGGCTAAGCGAAATTATACAACGGAGATCGCCCTTTTCGCAAAATCAGCGGAATGCAAATCGATATCTACCTTGACCTCAACTCGAAGGGTTTTTAAACTAAGAGTTTAGATTCAATTCCTGACACATTCATATGCCACATCAACTTTTTGAAAGCCGAAAAACATTCAGCACCGGCACCGGCGAAGAGGGAGTTTTCTACTCGCTGCCGCAGCTTGAAAATGCCGGGATCGGCAACATATCGCGTCTTCCGGTTTCGATCCGGATAGTTCTCGAATCCGTTCTGCGTAATTTCGACGGTGGAAAGAAGGTAAGCGAAGCAAATGTCCGAGCGCTGGCCGCGTGGGAGCCGAACGGAGAGCGGACCGAAGAAATACCGTTCGTCGTTGCCAGGGTCATCTTACAGGACTTTACGGGTGTCCCTCTGCTTGTCGACCTGGCAGCGATGCGTTCCGCGGTTCAGCGACTCGGCAAAAACCCCGATGTGATCGAACCGCTGGTACCGGTCGATCTTGTCATCGACCATTCTGTCCAGGTAGATTTTGCGGGCAGCGAGACCGCGTACCGTCGAAATATGGAGATGGAATTCAAACGCAATGACCAGCGTTACCGGTTTCTGAAATGGGGAACCCAGGCGTTTAACGGTTTTAGCGTAGTGCCCCCCGGAATCGGCATAGTCCATCAGGTCAATCTTGAATATCTGGCGAAAGGTGTATTCGAACGCGAGCAAGTTTATTTTCCGGACTCGCTTGTCGGTACCGATTCGCACACTACCATGATCAACGGCCTTGGGATCATCGGGTGGGGCGTCGGCGGTATCGAAGCTGAGGCGGCCATGCTTGGTCAACCGGTCTATTTCCTCACTCCGGATGTTGTCGGTGTGCACCTGTCAGGTGAACTGCCGCAAGGGGCGACGGCGACCGATCTTGTCCTGAGGATCACAGAGATGCTGCGCAAGGCGAGCGTCGTCGGCAAGTTTGTCGAGTTCTTTGGTGACGGTGCGGCTGCCCTGAATGCGACTGATCGTGCAACGATCTCGAATATGGCCCCTGAGTATGGTGCCACGATCGGCTTCTTTCCGGTGGATGAGAATACTCTTACCTATTTTGCCAATACCGGCCGCACAGCGGAACAAGTTGAAACTATCAGAAACTATTTCACAGCCCAACAAATGTTCGGCATTCCGCGAGAAGGCGAGGTCGACTATTCAACAGTCCTCGATCTTAGTTTGGAGACGATCACGCCGTCCGTTGCCGGGCCAAAGCGGCCTCAGGACCGTATAGAGCTTTCGAGCCTGGACGATCGGTTCATCGATCTGTTCACAAAATCGGTTGCGGACGGCGGATACGGGAAAACTTCGGCCGATCTCGAGAAACGTTTTAACGTCAAGATGGGTGCAAGTGCGTCAGGGTATGCCGCCGGTGGTGGCGAACAGAGTTCAAAATCTTTGCCGGAATCTATTCACAACAGCGTCACGCCCAACAACACGAACGCCCTTACCGAGATCGAGATGGTGAATAATCGGCCCACTCCTGACCGGGTAGATTGTGACGACGATGAAAAGTCACCGATCAATACTAATATCGGCCACGGTGATGTGCTCATCGCGGCAATAACGTCTTGCACAAACACCTCAAACCCGGCTGTAATGATCGCCGCGGGCATCGTCGCCAAAAAGGCCGTCGAAAAAGGAATGACGGTTCCGCCATACGTAAAAACGTCTCTAGCTCCCGGGTCGCGGGTCGTAACGGAATATCTTCACAAGACGGGTCTGTCACAATACCTGGATCAAATAGGTTTTGATCTCGTTGGGTATGGATGCACCACCTGCATCGGCAATTCAGGGCCGCTGGATCCTGCGATCGAAGAAGAAATTGTGGAGAATGACATCATCGCGGCCTCGGTGCTTTCGGGAAACCGAAACTTTGAAGCTCGTGTCCATCAAAACATTAAGGCTAACTTCCTGATGTCGCCTCCCCTGGTTGTGGCATTTGCCCTTGCCGGAACAGTCCTCAATGACGTTTCGCTCCAGCCGATCGGGAAAGATGGTGAAGGAAACGATGTCTATCTGAAGGACATATGGGCGACACTCGACGAGGTTAGGGAAATGCTCGACCACGCATATGACCCGGAGACCTATAAGCGCCTCT
>JBBQGO010000334.1:0-3562 GCA_038323125.1 Pyrinomonadales bacterium | reverse complement strand
GCTTCATTGAGCCTTTTGACCTTTTCGGGTTGGAAGTAGTAGCCGTTGGAGATCAGCCCCGCGATCATGCCGTGGTGCCGAATGCGATCGATGATCTCATAGATCTCCGGGTGCATCATCGGTTCGCCGCCCGAGATCGTTATCACGGACGAGCCAAACTCGGCGAGTTTGTCGATCCGCTGCAGCATTACGTCGATCGGCACAGGATCACTCGTCTTGTCGTACTCATTACAGTAAGTACAGGCGAGATTACATCGACGCATCGGCACGATGTGCACAAGCACCGGATGCCGCGTCGACGCGAACGCACGAACCGTGTGCCGCACACCGCGAGTAAATCTGCTAAAACTGCTTGCCTTGGGCATAACGGTAAGTGATAACGGATAGCGAACTAACGATTATAGTTTTTGATCGGGAGCTTATCAAATAAAAGAAAGCCCCGGCCGTGAGGGTCGGGCCAGGGCTTTAATCGTAGATTAATCATCCGTCGTTAAGCTTTGACCTCTTTGACCCCCCGGGGAAGATCGAGCTTAAATATACTGGTCTTGATCGTATCGTTCTTTTTGATGTTCGACAATAGAACGGTCGTTGAATCATTGTTGTGTTCGATGATCTTGCTCTGTAGCGGCATTCCGTTGCCATCGACCCAAAGTTCGGCGGACTTATAAGAGGTCTGCTTCAGCGGAGTCAATTGCAGATGCCACGTCTTGGCTCCACCGCCGATCTGTACTTCCCCAATATAGGTGACATCGTAGTTGGCCCGCAGCTGCTCTCTGGACATACTCATAAAACCAAGCGCACCGCCGATTGATGAACTGTTCTTGGCTTTCCCTACTTTGCCCGTAATGACCTGTTTCATTCTCGGACGGTAAAGCTGATAGGCATCGCCGATCACGACGATACTTTCCTCCTGCGGCTGAGTCCAATCGACCCTGGCATACATAACGCGTTTGTCGGCTTTTGGCAGGTAGCTTGTTGTACCGACGGTTACGTCCGAGACATTGAGCTGCGGGTTATGTTTGGTCATCGTAACACCAGCCTTGATAGACTGGATCGACTTATTGTTTAGCTCCATTCTCCGCAGGATCTCGCTTAATTGTGCGTGCGTCTCGGTGACGGATATCGCGAAAAAGGTCGTACCAAATACAACGGCCAATAAACTGTACCGAATGATCTTAGTCATAATATAAATGCTCCAAACCGCCGGGATCTATTCACTCGCCCGGCGGTCATCATCGACTTTGACGGCCGCTGATGGTTCCTGGGTTGCAATGGTTCGGCTGTCATTAAACCAGCTCTTTGGCGTCAGAAAGATAAAAGCGATGATCAGCAGACAAAATACATCGTATTGCCAACTTCCGCGTTCATAGCTCCATTTGATCACACGGTTCATTTTTAATCGACGATATGTCCGTCCCTCATTTGTATCGTTCGCGAGCAAACGGCTGCCGCCTCTGGGTTATGGGTGATCATGATGATCGTTTGCGACAACTTCTGGTTCAACTCACGAAACATATCCAGGACGATCTGCGAGTTCTCTGTGTCGAGGTTTCCGGTCGGTTCATCCGCCAGAATTATGGCCGGCCCGTTTACGACCGCCCTCGCTAGTGCAACCCTTTGTTGTTCGCCGCCCGAAAGCTCGAGCGGCTTATGGTGCATTTTATCCTCAAGTTTTAGAAGCCGCAAGACCTCGCGGCGACGATCAGAGTTGAGCCCACGTCCGCCGGTGTGGATCTTTTCCGCAAGTTTCAGGTTGCCCTCGGCCGATAGCGTAGGAAACAAGTTGAACCGCTGGAAGACAAATCCGATCTTACGACGCCTGATGTCCGTCCGGCGGGCATCTGACACCTTTGCAAGGTCCTCGCCGTCTATGATTATATTTCCACTCGTCGGGCTCAGCAGTCCGCCCAACAGATGCAGCAGGGTCGATTTCCCGCACCCAGACGGGCCCATGATCGCGACAAACTCTCCTGCGTTCACTTCGAGCGTCAGGCCGCGAAGAGCAGGTACATCCAACTTTCCGACTTTATATGATTTTTTAAGATCGACTGTTTGGAGGATCGGTTTCATCAAGCAGGGTTATTGAAATCGCGTCACGCCGGGCTTTACAACGCCCGAAGGCGGTGGGCTATCCACACTTGCCTCATGAAGCCTCTTATCGAGGTCCACTTCTTCGAGACGCCACGTGTTTTGTAGTACAAAAGCAGCCTCGGGAAAAGCGGTTCCAATGGTTACCGCTTGAGGGACCTGGTATATCAACTTCATCGAGTATTTTTCTTTTGGCCGCGTGACCTGGATCTCAAGCGGTAGATTGGGATAGTTCCCGGTTTGCGTCAGGCTACCTTCCATGCCGTAGGTTATATCTGATTCGATTTCACCCGCCTTGTCAAAGATCTGTTGGCGAGCCAAACGAATGCGGCCGACCCGGTCAAACCAAAACCGCCTCGAGATCTTATGGGAGCCGTCAGGACGCCTGTTGAATTCGTCCAGCAGATAATAACCGCGCATCACCTTGCGTAATGGTGACTTTTTACCGACATTTTCGTTCTCTTCAATTTGGAATATTGTGCTTTGAGTATAGAGATCCGTTTCGTTGGTGGGCCGAACAAGCATCGCATCCGTAAAATGCTGTGGCCTGAGATTGGCAAATGCGTTAACGCTCTCTTTGACCGCACCCGGCCCAGCCGTTGGCGCCGCTGCGTTCAGGTTTTGTTGAAGTTTTGAGTAATCGGCATTGTTCGTCCCTTTTACAAATTTTTTATATTTACCCGATCCGCCATCCTGCAGGATCGCCACTCGAAACGTCTCGCCGTCAGACGTCATCTGGGCAACGTCAGATTTGATGATCGGGACCTGTACCTTGAGCAGGATCTTGCCCGGACGCTGGACAACGACCTCGCCGTCAGCCTGCCGGTAGACCTCTTTACTGCCAAATTCTGCAAACGAATTGTCCTCAAACTTGAGGTCCATCTTCGCCCGCATCGAATCGACCCGGGCAAAACGATTGACCTCGCTCATCAGTTCGGATTGTTGAGCACTTTCGGTTTTGAGAAGGCGTGCAGTATCTCGATCCTGTTTGATCTTGATGCACCCGACAGAGAACATCACCATCATTAATAATGGCGCCAAACGAAAGAAGTTTCCGGTAAAACACTTCATTAGTCTCTGATGTGGCAACGTGATAATACGGTTGTAATACATTAATAGTGCAGCCATATGCTGCCAAACCGAAAATAATAGCACGTCAAACTTTAACTGACCAATTAAGACAAGACGCGGTGACAAGACCTGCATCCTGCCCCGCGTAACAATTACGTTCCCCTTTCTTATTAACCACCAAACACGCCCGAGCCTCGTGTCAGATAATCCTGCATCGTGTAAGCAAACATTATTGCCATCCAAAAGAAGCTTGCGACCGCGGCGAGCCAGATCATTCGCGGGCTCCAATAAACATGCATAAAGAACAGCATAACGAATGCCATCTTGGTAAAAGCGATCACAAGAGCAACTAATGTGTTAGCACCCGGAAAGATCCAGTCAAGATCGATCGTCGCCGCGAAAT
>JBBQGO010000333.1:0-3567 GCA_038323125.1 Pyrinomonadales bacterium | reverse complement strand
ATGCCCGCGTTATAGCGGCCCGCCTCTACGTAGACCAAACCAGCATCGCTTTCGTTTAGAACGCCCGGGTAAAATACTCTGCCAAACGCGTGTTTGGCATCGACCTTCCCGTCATCGTTTACAACGATCTGAAAGGATCCGGCGGCCAGGGTCTCAAAGGTGAACATTCCGTTCTGGTCCGTTGACGTCCAGCCTCTTTGTCGTCTTTCTTGAGAATCGGCGGACAGAGCCGTAATGTCTACATCGGCCAACGGCTTGCCTGTTGGCGAGAGAACTCGGCCGGTAACACTTGTATCCGCGATCAACGAAAGATCTAAATCGGAATGAGAACCGTTTCCGAGACGGATACGCCGCTCATTTTTGGTTAGGCCTTCCCTGTAGAATTTTTCATCATCAATATGCCCTGGCCTCCAATTTTCGCCCACCTTCCAACCGCGAGGTGCGATAACCTCAACCACATACTCGCCCGGCGGCAAGTTGTAGGTCTCAAAAAATCCGCCTTTAAGGTACTTCGTCGTTATTTGAGATTCCTTTCCTTTGATGCGGACTTCAATACCCTCCACTGATCTATTGTCTTCCGTCGAGTAAGCTAGATTTCCCGAGATCCTTGTTTTGCCTTTCAGCTTATCCAGATTATCGAGGTATGCAAGATCCGAAGCCGCGTTTTTGAGACTCGTCGATCGACCACAAAAGCTTGTCCAATACATTGCCTGCTTTGCTCCGACGATAGTCTGTCCCAAGGCTAGTTCATGGTGGTCCTCTGATGGTCCGCTTAGATATAGAAGCCATTCGGACCCGATTGTCTCTTCGTTCCAAGTAAAACTGCAGTCAGCGCCGCTCGACTGTGCCAGAACCAACTTGTCGCCAACCTTAACCTTGCCCTTGTAAACCTTCGTTACCACCAGAGTGGCCGAAAGGATCGCGCTGTAGTCATATTCCCGTTCATCCGCGCGTAGCCTATTGACCGAGTCGATCCGACCTGCGACCACCACCTCTGACCAATCAAACTCCTTAAGAGTCGTCGGTTTTCCGGCACAGGAGCAAGCTCGCACGGAAGTAGGCGTGATTAGGAAAAGTAACGAGACGACGATCGTGGCAAGAAGTATGGCTTTCATTGGTCTCAATTGTGACAGTATCGACGAAGTTTAAGTCGTCTGGGTTTTAAATTGCCTAAGGCTCCTGCTTTTCACAGTGTTCGAAGGGGAATCGCAAAATGACAGTAGTTAATGCGTTGTCTGCAGAAATGGAAACCGAATTTGTTTTCAGCGTATTCGATTTGGCGGCCTCGCGGGCGGCATCTATTTGAGGGCAGCTGCTATTCCCCGGCCCAAAATATCGCTCGGCGGTGATCTCTCCCGCGGTTTCAAAAGGTATCTTGAGGACGAATGACCCATCGCTTTCAGGACGCGCGTCGAAATCCCCGAATATTTCACCATTAGCGGGCACAAAGCGAACTGACGCGTAATCAACGGGCTGACCGTCGGCAAACAGGACCTTCCCTGTCAGGTCGATCAGGCGTGTCATCTCCACGATCTGAATATCTAGATTCGTCAATTCTCGGCCGGGCTCGATCACGATCACACCGGCATCGCTGCGCTCGATAACGCCAGGATAGAAAATACGGCCAAACGGCTCGCGTTTGTTGATCTTGCCGTCGATATTTACAACGAGATGATAGGCTCCTGGCTTTATAGCATTAAAACTGAACGTTCCGCTCTTGTCGGTACAGGCCGAAGGTGGATATCTATCGTTAGTGCCGTCTGCTGGCATGGCTGCGACGCAGACGTTTGGCAAGGGTGTTTGCTGCGCTGAAAAAATTCGGCCGGTAGCCCGAGTATCGAATGCAAGAGAAAAATCGAGGCCGTAATGGCCCCGGCCCATAGATACACGACGCTGGTTTTTGCTAAGGCCCTCATCGTCAAACCGATCCGGATAGGTCGTAAATTCACTATAGTAGGTATCACCAAGTTTCAATCCAGGTGGCGTTTCGAATTCGACCACGTATTCACCATGCGGGATGTCGTACATCTCAAAATAGCCCGACGCAGTGACTCGAGTAGTAAACCTCTTCTGCTTCCCTATAATGTTCACCCGCATACCCGCAACATCCGGGGCGGGTGGACCAGTTGGGATCAGCTTACCTGAAAGTCGATTCTTGCCCTTGTGTTTTCCTATATTATCCAAATATGCGAGATCATGGCTCGAATCATCGACTTTCCCAGATCGACCACAAAAACTGACGTGGTTCGTTAGTTCTCCAGTCTCCTTCCACTTTCCTGCCGCTGGGTCAAACACAGATCTCGGATATGCCTTTCCTACATAGAACAACCAGGTCTCACCGATCGTCCTTTCGCCCAACATATACGCACAGTTAACGCCATCGCCGTTAGAAATCGGGAACCGGCCGCCCACCTTAAGTTCACCCTTATATACCTTCTCGATCAACACGATGGAAAAGCCGCTGTCCCCAACCGGGTCACCTTCTTTCGGTGGCGTTGGAGCAATTACATCCACGATCCGGCCGACAAAAACATTCTCGGATGTATCGATCTGCTTTTCCTGGGTTGGTCTATCACCACAGGAGCAGGCGAGGACGGCCGTGGGCGCGAATATAAAAACGAATAAGGCACTGATCGTGGCAAGAAGTATGGCTTTCATTTGGTTGTTGAACTGGCCGTAGGTTTTCGGGGTAGTTTACTTCAAAGGCGGGTGTGGTGACAAGATTTTTGCGGATTACAACGAACTTGACCGTTCATGAAATAAGTGTTGCATATGGGATTATGTTTCTTGTATGATACAGAGCTATCGAAATACGGATTTCGAAATATGGATTAAAGAGGTAGTGGGATGGAGATGAAATGGGAAGAATTTGCGACGGGGCCGGCTCGGAAGGGTGGGATGCATGTGACTTTGTCACGGAAGGGCGACATTTGTATAGGCGCGGCGGCTTTTGAGCGGTGGGGCAAGCCGGATGCGGCGATCCTCATGTATGACGAAGAAAAGAAGGTGATCGGGCTAAAGCCGACGCATCCGCGAACGGCGAACGCGTTTCCGATGAACGCTCTGAAATGGGGCCGTCACCGCGTGGTACGGGCAAACCGATTCTGCACACATTACCGCATACGGGTCGACCGGATGATGGCGTTTAGTGAACCGAAGATCGAGGGGAACGTTCTTCTTTTGGACCTAAAAGAGATGATATCCGCCGCGAAGAAGGTGAAGGCCTTGGAGTTTTCGGATGAAACGAGCGTGCGAGGCGACGGGTAACTATGTCTGAGGACCAAACGGGCGAGAATTTGACGGGGATGGTTGCGGATGCTCGTGAGCTTTATTTGAAGTATGGCGGGCAGCAGCATTCGCGGATCGTGCGGGAGATGCAGGAGCGTGGATGGCCATTTTACCGGAACATGCTTTATTCGCGGAAGCGGGCGAGCGGGACGATAGAGGGTTGGCCGGAGATGTACGGCTGGCGGGAGATGGTCGCGAAAGAAAAGGCTTCGCGCAAGGACAAGGCCGTGGTTGATGAAAAGACCTTGGCAATAGAAATGGCACGGGCGAAACCAGGGC
>JBBQGO010000332.1:0-3578 GCA_038323125.1 Pyrinomonadales bacterium | reverse complement strand
GACAATAGACGGCGTGGCTATACCTATCCGTGCCGTTTCGACCGAAGTGGTCCTCGACCCGGGTGCGGGCGTGCTTCCGACCTTAAAGATAATTTGGGACATGACCGCCGATCTGCCGGCGGCAAACGCCCAAGGGCGTGTCTCGTTTGGGAATGAAAACTACGCTGGCAAGGCTGGCTGGAATGAAATGGTCGTGAATGGCGCGAGCGGCGTCAGTATTTTTAACAGCACGTCTTATGCGACGGGGATCACCGACGAACTCAAAATATATGCGGACGAGGCGACGATAGCACCGTTGAATGAGCGATCGGCTGAGTTCTCGTTCAGCACGGGTCCACCACCTTCGGATGCAAAGCCCTTGCTAAACCGTCAGGGGCAAACCTTTGTGCCTGCAGCGAAGGACGCATTCGCCGAGCTCATCTCAGTTCGCGAGATCACCCCTATGGTCGCGCTCTTCGGATTGCTGGCAGCGTTTGGTTTAGGTACGGTACACGCGATGTCACCCGGACATGGCAAAACTATAGTTGGAGCCTATCTTGTCGGATCAAGGGGCACGCCAAAGCACGCGGTGTTTCTGGGCCTGACCGTGACGGTCACACATACGATCGGTGTATTCGCGTTGGGCCTGATAACACTCTTTGCGTCGAGTTACGTACTTCCCGAACGTTTAATGCCGTTCTTGAGTTTTGTCTCGGGTCTGCTCGTATTTGCGATAGGCGCCTTTCTCTTCAAAGACCGGCTCGCGGCCCTCTTTTCCCAGGGCCATAGCCACGGCGGCGGCGAATTGCCACACTCGCATGATGGGGTGACCCACTCGCACGATGGGGTGACTCACTCGCACGGCGGGGTAGAGCATAGTCATGCCGTACCGTCCGACCTGAAGTGGCACAGCTTGCTGGCTCTCGGCATCTCCGGCGGAATGCTGCCGTGCCCGTCGGCTCTGGTGTTGATGCTGTCGGCTATATCACTCGGCCGCACCGGATATGGAATGGTCCTGACCCTGGTTTTTAGTTTCGGCCTTGCGGCGACGCTGATCGCCATCGGCCTTATCTTTCTTTATCTGGGAAATGCGTTTGGAAAAACCTCGCTCGCGGAAAACACGATCGTTCGCTCTCTGCCGGTCTTTAGTGCCTTGGTGGTTACAATTCTCGGTGCGGCGATCTGCTATAACTCGTTAGGCTAATTATCAGGAACATGATGATGAATGAATATCTTCCGATGGCCGCCGCAGTTCCGATGATCGGTGTTTTGGGCTTTGGCTTTCTTTTGGGCGTCAAGCACGCCACCGAAGCAGATCATGTGGCGGCAATGTCGACCATAGTGGCGGAGAATCGCAGTCTGTGGAGTTCAACCTGGCTCGGAGGCTTCTGGGGCCTTGGACACACGATCTCGCTCTTTGTCGCGGGTGTGTTCGTAGTCCTGCTGGACTTTCAAATTAGCGAGTCTGCCGAGCGATGGTTGGAGTTTGGCGTCGGGATCATGCTCACACTCCTGGGCCTCAATGTTCTTCGAATGCTTCTCCGCGGGGACACGCTCCATTTTCACACACACGAACACGGCGCTTTGGTTCACGCTCATCCGCATATGCACGAAGATGCGGACGACGGCGGCCCCGAAACGCATCATGGCAGGCGGTTCACGGCCCGTGCGGTTTTGATCGGTATGATACACGGACTGGCGGGAAGCGGGGCGGTGATGCTGTTGGTGATACCGACTATCGGGCCCAAGCTTATCGGTCTGGCATACATCGTGATCTTTGGTATCGGCTCGGTCGGCGGAATGATGTTAATGAGTTTTCTGGTCAGCCTGCCGTTTCGCCTCACACGGTCCGGCTTGAGCTGGTGGAATAAAGGCCTGCAGGCAGCCGCAGGATCGGTGAGCGTCATACTCGGCCTCTGGATCGTTTACGAAAAGGGATTTGCTTAGGCGGCTATAGGCCGAACCTCATAGCGGCCGGCAAGTACCATGCATTTAATTAAAACATTGCTCTAAAACAAACGTTTTGTTACAATTATGAGCTAATCAACTTTTACTTTTTTTCGTGCGTGTTTTTACGCACAGGAGGTTTTTATGAGAAATGAATATGATCGTGATGAAGCAAGTGCGGCAACCAAGCTGACTTATTTACTCGTTGGAGGCGGTATCGGTGCAGTGCTTGCATTGTTGTTTGCCCCCAAGTCGGGCCAGGAATTGCGTGGCGACATTGCCGACGTAACCCGCAAGGGCATCGAGAAGAGCAAGGATGCTGCGGTACACCTACAGGAAAAAGCAGGTGACTATTATGAAGTATCGCGTGAAAGGGCCGGCGAGCTGTACCAGACCGCAGCGGACAAAGCCGGCGAACTAACTGAAAAGGCTAAATCGGTGGCGGCCACTACGGCTAACCCGTTCTCGGCCGCGATCGATGCCGGCAAAGATGCGTATACTGCCGAGAAACGTAAGAATGAAGCCAAAGCCATCACGGAAGGCCGCGCTAGCTATCCGGTCGATGTAAAAGATGAAAACAAATAGTTTATGAATGCGAATGAGCCTCAATTTTGGATGATGGTCTCGTCGATCATTATCGCTGTCTGTTTTGTAGTGATGGCGATCGCTCTGATAGCAATCGCCGTTATTATCAAGCGGGTCGTCACCACAGTGACGAACATTGAGGAACGGGTCGAACCGCTTATCACTAAAGTGGACGCCATCAGCGCACAGGGCCGTGAGATATCGGTGCATTTCAACGAGATCTCAGGGAACCTGTCCGTTGCGACCAAGCACCTTGCAGACTCGACAGAGTTGATCAAGGAAGAGGTTGCTGAACTCAGAAGCCTGGTGAGCGAGACTGCCGTTACGGCCAAAGACAAGATCGAGATGGTGAGCCAGACGATCGACCGGACGCACACGCAGGTGACCGATACGACAGAGTTTGTTAATCAAAAGATCGTTGTGCCGGCCCGCGAGGTCGCTGCCATCATGGCGGGCGTTAAACGGGGCCTTGAGGTCCTCTTTGCCCCGGCGCCGAAACAGATCGACCGGGTTTATACCGAAGAAGAGATGTTTATCGGCTAGGACCGCAGCATCTAGTATATTTACAAGGGCGTGGAGATATGGTTCTTCACGCCTTTGATTTTGTTCGTGTACGACACATTCGCCATACGATCTGAGGACCTGCCTGGTGTGCCGGCATGCACATTGTCTGATAAAATTCGAACATGACTAATTCAGAGACAGGGACGCTTGCAGCGGGTTGCTTTTGGTGTGTTGAGGCGATATTCGACGATCTTAAAGGCGTCGAGGACGCGGTGTCGGGCTACTCCGGCGGGCACACCGACAATCCTACGTACCAGGAAGTATGTTCAGAGACGACCGGACATGCAGAGGTTGTCCAGGTGACCTTTGATCCGGCCGAACTTTCGTTTCGTGAACTGCTGCAGATCTATTTTACCGTCCATGATCCCACTACGCTGAATCGCCAGGGCAATGACATCGGTTCGTCATATCGTTCGGCGATCTTTTATCATTCGGGCGAACAACTCCGTGTTGCGGAGGAAGTGATCGCCGAGATCACCGCCGCGGGTATTTATGACAACCCA
>JBBQGO010000331.1:0-3579 GCA_038323125.1 Pyrinomonadales bacterium | reverse complement strand
GGTCACAAACCCGTTCCTGCTCGTATTCCCAAAAACCCCGATCCCTCGGATCTTCAATACGATCGGCGATATCGAGGTTTACGCTACGGTCGCGTCAAAACTCGCTGATCTGACTGGGGACAATCGCTTTAACGACTACTGGAAATTTGTCCGCGAGGATAGGACGGACGTCTACTTGCAGCGGATACTCGATCATTCGACAAACACCAAAGGCTATTCGTTCAAAGATCTCCACGAAAAGGCGATCAACGGTGTCCCGGCGATTATCAACAGCAGAACGACGCCGAAAAATGTCGGATACGATCAATTGGTCGACGCCACGCCCTGGTACACAAAGAGCGGTAGGCTTGAATTTTATCGCGAAGAGGACGAGTTTATCGACGCCGGCGAGAATCTGCCCGTTCACCGCGAACCAGTCGATTCGACATTTTACGAACCAAATATCATTATCTCCGCGCCGCATGAAGCGATGCGTCCGAAAACGCCGGAGGACTACGGAGTCAAACGCGACGACCTAAGCTGCGAAACTCGCTGCGGCCGTAACGTTATCTATACCTGGGCAGAAGCGAAAAAGACGGCTCATCCTCTGATCAAGGACGATTACAAGTTTATATTCCACACGCCGAAATTCCGCCACGGTTCGCACACGACGCCGATCGACACGGATATGAACGCGATGCTTTTTGGACCGTTCGGCGACATCTACCGCCACGACAAACGTTCGCCGTTTGTTACCGAGGGTTATGTCGACATCAATCCGACCGATGCACAGGAACTCGGCGTCAATGACGGCGACTACGTCTGGATAGACGCCGACCCGGAAGACCGGCCGTTTCGCGGCTGGCAGAACGATAAGAAGAATTATGCATTCGCGCGGCTTCTCTGTCGTGCGAGGTACTATCCGGGCACCCCTCGCGGCGTGACGCGTATGTGGTTTAACATGTACGGCGCGACGCCCGGCTCCCAGCAGGGACAGCAGGAGCGTAAAGACGGCTTGGCAAAGAATCCACGGACAAACTATCAGGCAATGTTTCGCTCGGGCTCACACCAATCCGCAACCCGCGGTTGGCTAAAACCGACTTGGATGACCGATTCACTGGTTCGCAAAGGAATGTTCGGCCAAGAGATGGGCAAGGGTTTTGCGGCAGATATCCACTGCCCAACGGGAGCTCCGCGTGAATCATTTATCAAGATCACCAAGGCCGAACCGGGCGGCATCGGCGACGAGCCGCTATGGCGTCCGACCAAGCTTGGCATCAGGCCGAGAAATGAATCGGATGCCATGAAGCGTTACATCGCTGGAGACTTTATCGGCAAGAAATAGAGGTTTATATGGATCTACTACACCTACATTTGCTGTTAAATCATTTTCCCGTCATTGGGACAATCATTGGTATTGCCCTGCTTCTGCTCGGTTTCGTCACTAAGAGCGATTCACTAAAACGTGCGAGCTTGGCGATGTTTTTCGTGCTCGCATTGTTAACAATAGCGGTCTTCCTGACCGGAGAGCCGGCAGAAGAGAGAGTTGAAAAATCCCCCGGCGTCTCAAAGGCTCTCATGGAAGAACACGAAGATGCCGCGATGCCTGCCCTGATCGCGATGGAAGTTACGGGATGTATAGCGCTGATAGGACTCTTTGTGTCATTCCGTGCATCGAAATTCGCGAATATCGGCTTCGCTGCCGCATTGATCCTTTCAGTCATTACGTTTGGCCTAATGGCTCGAACCGCAAATCTCGGCGGGCAGATTCGACACGCGGAAATTCGATCAGGCACCGCGGGACCTGGTAACGAAATTCCTGCGGCGACAAAAAGAAAAAAGGACGACGATGACGATAAGGACTAGAAGAGTGATGACGAGATATCTCACGGGTGAGACTTTGGGCGAAAGTTAGACACCAAAATGGACGCAACGAAACTGCATTTACTGTTCAACTATTTCCCGTTTGCTGGAACCATTATCGGCCCAATTGTTCTGATCTATGGAACACGACGGCGGAGCGAAAAGACTCAAACGATAGGCCTCGGAATCCTGATCTTGACGGCGATCCTGACACTCGTTGTTTTCGGGACGGGTGAGGCTGCGGGAAAGGGGTCTGATCTTTTGATCGGCCAGGTATGGACTAATATTCAGGGTCACCGGGCATCGGCCCTACCGGCCTTTGCAGTGATCGAGGCGAACGGTATTTTTGCTCTTTTCGGGTTGATCAACCTGATGCGGAAAAAAGCTCTGACGAAATGGCTCATCATTATCGTCCTTTTGCTCTCGGTCGCATCGGTCGGCCTCACTGCTCGAACAGCGCACCTCGGCAGGTCCATTCACTCGGTGAATGCCCCAATAGCCAGGTAAAGAATCGAAATTACTGATGAACGAAAACAATGAAGTTATCGACAAACCAACGACACGGAGAACAAACATATGGCACGCGTAAACAACTGGCAACTCGGACGAGAAATGTCTTATTGGTATCCGGAAAGCAGGCCGCAAAAGCAATTTGCCGCCGTTTTCGATACGAATAAATGTATCGCGTGCCAAACCTGCACGCTTGCGTGCAAAACGACGTGGACCTCCGGCAAGGGCCAGGAGTATATGCTATGGAACAACGTCGAGAGCAAGCCTTACGGTTCCTATCCACTTGCGTGGGACCTTAATCTCCTGAGTTTGCTCGACGGGCAAAATTGGGGCGAGGAAAACGGCGAGTCTGTTTATAAGGGAAGCACGATTTTTGAGTCAGCACCTGCCGGCGAACGCGTTCTCGGTTGGCGGCCGGAGGATGAAGATTACGCCTATCCGAACGTTGGCGAAGACGACTGTGCTGGCGGCATCGAGCACGGAGCGAGTATCGACATACCACATCAGATGGCGTGGTTCTACTATCTCGCTCGTATCTGTAATCACTGTACTTATCCGGGCTGCCTTGCATCGTGCCCTCGTGGTTCGATCTACAAGCGGCCTGAGGACGGCATCGTTCTCGTCGATCAAAACCGCTGCCGCGGCTATCAGGAATGCGTCCGCGGCTGTCCGTACAAGAAAGTGTTTTTCAACCCGATGACATCGACGTCGGAAAAATGCATCGCGTGTTACCCGAAGATCGAGCAAGGGTTGTCGCCGCAGTGTTTCGCCAACTGCATTGGAAAGATCCGCGTTGCCGGATTTATCAATACGCCAGACAAGGCCGAGGCCGATAACCCGATCGATTATCTTGTCCATATCAAGAAAGTTGCCTTGCCGCTCTTCCCGCAGTTCGGCCTTGAGCCAAACGTTTACTATATTCCACCGATTCACGTGCCGACAGCCTTTACCCGCCAGATGTTCGGCCCTGGCACCGATAAGGCGGTCGAGATCTACCGCAACGCCCCGAACGATCAGGATCTGACGAGCCTTTTGGGTCTTTTTGGTTCGACCGAAGCCATTATGCGCAAATGGAAACGGGTGGGCGATAAGGCGATCGGAATGGATGAGAATGGAAAAGAGCTGGTCAATGTACCGTTCAAGGAACCGGTCCACATTCGCCCGGCCTACGACAAGCTATATCAGATCACGCGCACCAATTGTCCGTGAGGAGGTTCTTTATGCGAT
>JBBQGO010000330.1:0-3585 GCA_038323125.1 Pyrinomonadales bacterium | reverse complement strand
GAAACCAGCTCTACGGCGCCTACGGAGGAGATCGCGGACATCGATGAACTCTATCAAAGCAGCTTTTCTGACACCGCAGAGATCGAAGAGTTTGACACGGTCGATGATCTGCTCGGCGATGCGAGTATGGATGACGAGATGATAGAGGCGACCTATCCTGAGTCGAACGGTACCTCGTTGCCGTCGGTCGATGCGGGCAGGGAGGTAAAGGAGTTTGACTGGTCTCCTGAATCCCTAATCCCGGAAACAATATCGGGGGCCAAGACCGTGCCGTTCATCGATCCGAGCAACGCGTTTGACGTGCCGGAAGTACGAGAGGCTCCGAAAGACGAACCAGAAACGGAAGCAGTACCGTCAGACGAGGACCCGGACGAGACCAAGGACTTTGACTGGTCTCCTGAATCGATGGTCGAGGAGTCGGCTACGGCACCTATGGCCGCGGCCGGGCTCAATGTTGCGTATGCCGATTTTGGCGTTCCTGTTGTTGCCAGAGAGATCCCGGAAGAATCGGAAGCCGGAGAATCGTCCGAAGCCGAACCCGAGGCAGTTGCTGAGCGTGCGGAGCAGGCAGTTGCTGAGCCCGCGGAAGCGGTATACTCTCCGGAACTGATAGAAGCGGTCGCTCAACGGGTGATCGACAGGCTCTCGGACCAAGCGGTGCGCGAGATCGCAAGAGAGGCAGTACCTCGTATTGCAGAAAAGCTGATACGCGAGGCCCTCGACGCCGAAGGCACGGACCAATAGGAATTTGTTCTACTAAAGTGTGCGGTTAGTTTTCATTGTTAAATGAAAGCTGGCCGCTTTTGTTTTAGAATAGAGGTTTTT
This sequence comes from Pyrinomonadales bacterium, assembly GCA_038323125.1. Classification (GTDB taxonomy): domain Bacteria; phylum Acidobacteriota; class Blastocatellia; order Pyrinomonadales; family Pyrinomonadaceae; genus OLB17. The sequence goes on along the minus strand of JBBQGO010000330.1, from coordinate 2,760 downwards.
ACAAACAAGCAATTATGGAACTCGCAAAGGCCTACGACCCGAAGGCGGCCGAAGAACATCACTATAAGCGTTGGGAGGAGAGCGGTTTCTTTGCTCCCGAGATCAACGAGGACGCGAACGCTCCGAAATACTCGATCGTCATACCGCCGCCGAATGTCACGGGCAGCCTTCACATGGGCCACGCCCTGCAGCATACCCTAATGGACGCCCTCACCCGCTGGAAACGAATGCAGGGTTACCGTACGCTATGGCTGCCGGGAACGGACCACGCGGGCATATCTGTCCAACGAAAAGTAGTCGAACAGCTTAAGAAGGTTGAGCATAAAAAGCCCACGGACATCGGCCGCGAAGAGTTCGTTAGACGTGCATGGACGTGGAAGGAGCAGTTCGGCCATACCATTACCGAGCAGATGAGGCGTGAGGGGGCATCGGTCGATTGGTCGCGTCAACGTTTTACGATGGACGAGAGCCTTTCGCTCGCGGTGCGAAATGTTTTCTGCACGCTCTATGAAGAGGGTTGGATCTATCGCGGCCTGCGGATAGTAAACTGGTGCCCGAAAGACAAAACGGTCCTTTCAGACCTTGAGGTCAAAGAAGAAACCAAGAAGGACGGCAAGCTCTATTATCTGAAGTATCCCGTATCGGGCTCAGGCCCAGGCTCAGGCTCCCCTCCTCCCAGAGGAGGGGTGGATGCCGCTTCGGCAGACGGGGTGGTTGGCTCTTCCCTTTTCGTTACCGTCGCCACAACTCGCCCCGAGACAATGCTCGGCGACACTGCTGTTGCCGTAAACCCGTCCGACGTGCGCTATAAGGACCTTATCGGCAATACTATCGCCCTGCCGCTTACTGGCCGCGAGATCCCGATCATCGCTGACGAATATGTAGATGCCGAATTTGGGACCGGAGCGGTGAAGATCACTCCGGCACACGACCCCAACGACTACTTAGTCGGCGAGCGTCACGGACTGCCCCAAATGCTCGTGATGAACGACGACGCTACGATGAACGCGCTCGCGGGAGCAGAGTTTGACGGTCTCGACAGATTTGACGCGCGAGCGAAGGTCGTCGAACGCTTCGACGAACTCGGCCTGCTCGATAGGGTTGATGACTACGAGATAACCCTCCCGATCTGCGAGCGATGTAAAACCATCGTCGAACCCATATTGTCCGAACAATGGTTTGTGAAGATGGACGAGATGCGCGAGATGGCACTCGAGTACGCTCGCGAAGGCGTGCCGCATTTCTCGCCCGAGGTCCCACATCAAAAGGTCTACACGAGCTGGCTCGAAAATTTAAAGGACTGGACCATCTCGCGCCAACTCTGGTGGGGCCATCAAATACCTGCGTGGTACGACTCGGACGGGAACATTTATGTAGCCCGTACTGAACAAGAAGCCGCCGAAAAGGCCGGCGGCCGCGAACTGAAACAGGATCAGGATGTCCTCGACACATGGTTCTCGTCGGGACTGTGGGCGTTCTCGACGCTTGGATGGACGGGAGAGAACCCGAAACCGGAGTTCAGAGATCAAAGATCAAAGATCAAAGATCAAAGTTCCGACCTTGAGGCCTTCTTACCGACCGATGTCCTCGTGACCGGCCGCGACATTATCTTTCTGTGGGTCTCGCGGATGATGATGCTGACACGAAAGTTCACCGGAAAGCGGGCCTTTGACGATGTGGTCATCACGGGCACCGTGCTCGGCAAGGACGGCAAGCCGATGTCGAAATCACGCAACAACGGTGTCGACCCCATCGAGATGTTCGACAAATTCGGCGTCGACGCCACACGCATCTATCTCGCATCGATCGCGACCGGTGCGGATATCAAATGGAATGATATCGGGGTCGAAACCTATCGTAACTTTGCCAACAAGATATGGAATGCAACGCGATTCTGTTTGATGAATTCGGAGGGTGCAGCTGTTGAACCTGATAGCATAAATAGTTCTGAGTCCCGCCTTCAGGCGGCGTCCTTGCCCGGCGAAAAGCCTGCAAAAGCAGGAACTCAGAACGATTCGGTTGCCGATCGCTGGATCATTTCGCGTCTGAACAGAACGGCTGTCGCGGTGAACAGGGCATTAACCACTTATCAGTTTCACGAAGCCGTGCAGCTTTTATATCACTTCTTCTGGGATGATTTCTGCGATTGGTATATTGAGCTTGTTAAAGACGAGATCACTGTATTTCAAGCCGACGGCGTAGAGCACGAACCGATTGATCCGACGCGTGCCGCAATGACCCGGACTTCGATCCTTACGGTGCTTGAACAGGCGTTGCGAATGCTGCATCCGTTCATGCCCTACCTGACCGAAGAACTTTGGCAGAAACTGCCGGGCACGGGATCGGGGCTGCATAACGCGGCGTACGGGTCGGCGGAAGCCTCGATCATGCTTGCCGATTTTCCAAAGGGCGACGTCCGGTTGATCGATAAAAGTGCCGAGGCGGAGATGTCCGCCGTGATCGATCTGATCAAAAAGGTCCGCAACATAAGGGCTGAAATGAACATCTCGACCGCCATCCGCTTTACCGTACACATTGCGGCCGACGAAGCCATGCAGGGTGTGTTCCGGGCAAACGAGGCGCAGATCCTAAAACTCGCCCGTGCCGATAAACTTATTATCACCGACACCCTCGACGTCCCTCGTGCCTCCGCCAAGGCCGTCACAACTAACGCCTCGATCGCGGTCCCGCTCGAAGGGTTGATAGAATTTGACAAGGAACGCGAACGACTCAGTAATCAGATCGCCAAACTCACCGAAG